>JBJFFR010000032.1:0-22358 GCA_051891935.1 Oscillospiraceae bacterium | reverse complement strand
CAAGCAGCTTTGCCGAGCCGTTGTAGAGCTTTTCAAGCAGTCCTGCCGTTTCGCTCGTCCTAACATCATCCTTATTGATAAGAGCCTTGCACACATAGTCGGGTTCGCTGCGCTCAATTGCGCCTTTTTTGATAAGTCTGTCGATAAGAGTATAGACAGTCGGTTTTTTCCAACCCTTTTTCTCGGCAAGGCGGCTTGCGATCTCGAGCGCAGTCACTTCCCCCTCGTCCCATACTATGTTCATTATCTCATAATCATTGTCGCTTAATTTCATTATTTTCCCTCCATTACACAGATGTAGAATATTATCTCGATTATCATTATACATCTGTATAATGGATTTGTCAATAGACAATTGTAAAATAGTATAAAAATTCCCGAACAAGCAAGTGAAATTTGCTTGTTCGGGATTAAAAGTATTGCTAATTGTTATGAATCAATAATCCCCTAATGCTGACAAAATCTTCAAATGCCGATTATTTTTCTTCTGCGGATGTTCTGTCGTGTCATATATACGAACAATAGAATAATCATTTTTGTAATTTGAGATTCTCCCCTATTATTTCAAGAACATTACTTAACCTCAAACTCTGCATACATTATGCCCCTTACATCGGGAGCGTTGGAAAAATATCCCGTTATAACTGCACGATATTTTCCCGACTTAAATTCGGGGTATGCCATAATCCCCATATTCTGATAATATTCCATTCCTTCTCCGCCCCACATCCACATGGATGTTTTTTCTTCGGCATAAAGCGACATAAACGAAACAGGAACATACTCACCGCCTTCGTAAAGCTCGATACCTTCATCGAAAGCAACAAATTCTTTGTCGGAATTATTTGTTATGGACATAGTCACTATCGTGCTTCGGCTGTCATATGAGGCGGAAAAATCTATGCCATCAAACCTAACGTCCGAAAGAACTATTTTCTCTATCTTTATGCTTTTGATTATGGCATTGCGGACAGCTTCCGTAGAGCTTGGGTCTGCATTGAAATGTATTACAACACTGTATTCTCCCCTTGTGACCACATATTCATAGCATTCCGAGCCGTAAACGGTCTTATGCACCATGTAATCATAGGGAGAATTACCACCCTCAACCGCATAGGATTCGTCGATAACTCTTATCTCGCTGCTGGGCAGAGGAATAACGCCGTTTGTACTTGTTAGTGCAGAGTAGTTTCTGTCGGTCACAGCATTGCAAACACTTTTTATATTAAACATATTCTTTCTGTAGTAAATTCCCGGGGTACCGTTTGCGAACCATTCCTTGGGTATAAAGAAGGAAACTTCTACCGCTCCATTTACTCCGGTTGTTATTACCGTTCCGTCAGGCTGAAGTGTGCCTATATCAATTATGCTTGACGCTGCCTGCATGGAATCAAGGTTGATATCAAGATACACGGGAGAAACTGTCACAGTGCTGAGGATAGCGTTTGCGATCGCCATGCTGAAATCTTCGCTGTCATTAAAACAGAATGTAACATAATATCCGTTCTGCTGAATGACAAAATAATGAGTATCATACACGCCGTCGTAGCTTTGCATCGATGTGTGGATATAATAGCTGTATGAGTCGTTTTCACCGCCGTATTTCTCGTCAAGCTTTTTTATCTCACGTCCCGAAACCATATCAACTAAAAAGCCTTCGGTCATAAGTCCATAGCTGTCGGGATAAACGACATTCTGTTCAAGCACCTTTTCTTCGCCGAGCATAAATAAACCATAACCGTCAGATGACCAATTTTGGGGAATTACGAACTGAACATCAACCAACTCGGCATCTGCGATGATGTTGAAACCGCCGTATTCATCGGGGTACATTACCTGACGTTTATGAGATACTTTTTTGAATTCGCCAAAATCCTCGCTTTCAAATTCATAGGAAGTCTGCAAGGGAGGAGCTTCATTTGCAGGCAATGAATAAGCAGGCTCGTCCGTCACATCATCATCGGAAACATCTTCGGGTATATCTTCTGTCGGCTGATCTTCCTGCAAAGATGTAAGATGCAGGAAATAATACGCAGGCTGTTCATATCCAACAAATGTAACGCTTGCTACAGGCTCACCGCTGTACTGAACCTTTACCTTGTCACCTACATTAAAGAAATCATTTCCGTAATTAGGTCTGCTGAAAACAAGCGTCGCTTCTCCCTTTGTAAATCCGTAAGAATCTTCATCGGGAATGATAACATACTTCTGCCACTCATAGCCTGTTAGCTGCTCATTTCCGTACACCTCCGAGATAACCGCTGTAAATTCCCGAGGCAGATAATTTACCTCGTCAAGCACACGAAAACCCGTTTCATTTGCGGAGGTTATTATTAATGTACGCACGTCCTTGCCGTCTATAGAGTAAACTGCCGTTACCTCAATAACATTATCACCGTCATTAACGTCGTATTTCAATGAAAGCGGCGGCAAGGTGTACTTCCACGCTTCATTATAAAAGCTGTTCTGCGCAACTGTCAGCTCCGATATATTTTCATCGGAAATATTCTTACCATTAAGATATTTTCTTGCCGCGTCCATAGGGGAAGTATTTATCTGTTTTAAGCGGTATATCTCCCAACCGTAGGTCACATACCACAGCTCGTCATCCATTACAAATAGATAAAGCTCAAAATCGCCGTCTTCATCACTCTGCAAAGCAAAGCAGTATTTACTATCATAATCGCCGAGATTTTTTTCTCCGTCCTGCCAGCCTGTTTTTTCATAATTATCGAAAGAATCGCTCCATTCTTTCTCGGTAAAAGGTATCTCCATAGGCTCGGAAAGCTTGTAGGTTTTACCAGATACTGTGATCGTATCGCCCTTGATCTCATAAGTCAGACCTTTGTCATCTCCCCAGTAGGAATCCTTTTGGGGTGCGGTGTACAGAAGCTTTTCCGTAACATACACTCCATCGTGGATAGGTGCGAATTCTTTTTCCTTTTTCACAGCATTTGTAAGCAGACACACAGCTGCAATTATCACGGCTATGACCGCAATAATTGTTACTATGACCTTTGGCTTTTTCGCACCAAGAACGCCTTTTATTCGGCTCTTTATGTCGCTTTCGCCAAAGTTCAGAACGCCGCCGAGAGTAAGCTTATTTTGCCGCATGGAGATATTCAGAAGTGCGTTTGCATACGCCTTTTTTACGTCATCGTCAAATGTGCCAAGAGCCTTTTCATCGCAGGAAAGCTCCATATCCTTTGTCATTAGCCGATAGGATATCCACACCATTGGATTGAACCAATGAACGCAGAGCGCCGCCATTGCAATAAGCTTTACAATATGGTCTTTTCGGCTGATATGCGCTTGTTCGTGTGCGATTATGTAACGAATATCCTCTTCGGAAATGTTTTCGGGGAGATAGATGCGTGGCTTTATGACACCGAAAACAAACGGCGTTTCAATGCTTGCGCAAGTGTAAACATTTCCTTCCGAAAGCTTTGAATTTTTCACTTTTTTCTTGACCGAAATATACGAAACCGCCGTATAAATCAGCATTGCAAGCGTTCCTGCCGCCCATATATACGCACCGACAGCCATTGGGTTTGCGCTGTTGTTCGGCTGCGCAGGCGGAAGCTGATCGTTTATCGAATCGTTCACGGGCGGAACGGAAACTATTATCTGCGGTTCTTCGGAATACTCGATATCGTTCGGGATAAACTCCATTTGACCGTAGGAAACCTCGGGCTTTTCGGGAACAAGCACATTGAAAACACTCACCACCGACGAAAACGAGAACGGACACAAAAGACGTATCCCAAGTATCGCCCAGAGCAGATAGGAATACTTTTTCGGCAGCTTTTTCATAAACAGCCGCAGAATGATTATTGCCGCGGAAATATATGCGCCCGTTATGCTCATATTAAGCACAGTTCTGAAAATATCCGTCATATCAATCACCCTCTGTATAGTCGTCTATCAGCTTTTTCAGCTCCTCCGCTTCGGCTTTCGTGAGCTTTTCCTTTTGCAGAAACGCAGTCAGAAACATCGGCAGTGAGCCGCCGAAGCCTTTTGCGATAAGGTTTTCCGACTTTTCGCTCATCACCTCGTCACGAGTACAAAGCGGCGTTATTACTGCATTCTCGCTTTTGATGATACTTCTCTCCGAAAGCTTTTTCACCACAGTATAGACGGTGGATTTCTTCCAGCCGAGGTTATCGAAAGCCATTGTCACAAGCTCTCCCGACCGTATGGGAGCGTTGTCCCAGATAAGCTCCATTAATTTAAGTTCTCCGTCTGAAATCTTCATAAAAAAGTCCCCTTTGCAAATTTGGTCGATAGTTATAGACCTATCTGTTAAGATTAGTCTATCACAATAGACCTTGTTTGTCAAGGGGTAATGAAAAATTTTATATTATCCTGCAGTATATTCTTTTTCCTTCAACCAAATCCCCCCCAAAAAACAAAGCCAGCAACTGTAATGAGAATCGCCAACTTTGTTGAATTCAGTTATTCTCCCCTATTATTTCAATAGTTCTTACAAAAACACTATCCCATTTAAGCCGATTTTCTATCATGTAAGGGTCTTCGCCGCTGCGTTTGATCTCCTCACGTTTAAAATATGCTTCTATCGGCTGTTCAACGTAAATGTCGGGTGCTGTTCCCTCGACCGAGCTGAATGTTCCGCTTGGATTTTTCGCAGCATAAGCGGTGTAAGTATAGTAAATTCCGCTTATATCGTTATAGTTCAGACATATCGTCCCGTCACGCTCACCGCCGCTGTTGTTAGTTCCGATGACAGTTCCCAAGCCGTTCCGCTTGAATTCCCAAGCAAGGTTATCGGCAGACGAACCTGTGCTGTCCGAAATGATAAGACAGACGTTTTTCCTTTCGGGAGCTTTGCCCTCAATGCTTTCGCTGTAAAAGGTTCTGTACAAGCCGCTTTCTTTATCGAATTTATACAGCCTTTTGTTATTGATACGGTCGTAAAAATCCTTTGTTATGTAAACCTCGCTTTCGGTCTGTATGTCCTTGTCGGCAATCGCACCGAGAACAGCTTTTGCATACTCATAATATCCGCCCTTGTTGCTGCTTAAGTCAATAATTATGCTGCTTACGTCTTTAGAGTATTGAACGATAGTGTTTTCAATGACCTCGGGCGGCGATTCGGGAGATAAGAATTGATTTATCTTTACAAGCAGCAGGTCTTTCTCCTTGCTTTTGTAAAGGTTAAGATCGCCGACCTTCACGCAGTCTGTTTGGGGCAAAGCTGTATCATCGGTTTCGCTGCTTAAACCGTCAACAAATTTGAAAAAATCAATATATGATGTGATAAGATTGGAATATGCACCGTAGTACATTTTTTCTTCAAGCTTTTCTCCGCTTTCGGTGATGTATTCAACAGTACATTCTTCTCCGCAGACATTGTTGAAGATAACAACATCACGGAAAAGCTTGTTATTAACATGATCATATTTGAGCTTTCCCGACAGCGAATTCAGCTTGACAAATTCATCAATATCAACGCCGTTCACGGTAAGAAGTTCAGCCTTGTTTATGCCGTAAGTGTCGCTTCCGATATCCTCTGCAATTCCACGGTATTCACCCGAATAGTAGGCAAATATCATCTGCGTGATATCCTCATCATAGTATTTTTTACATTCATTATGAATGGTTTCAAGCCAGTAGTTTTGAGCGTTTACAAAGGATTCATTCTTTGAAAGGTGTTTGGAGAAATCCTCGTCCATACTTGAAAGCATAGGAAAACCGACCGAAAGATGACAGCTTGGGATATTATTCAGAAAGCCTTGAAGCAGCGAATAATACTCAAGATCGGATTCAGCGTTTTCAACCTGTGTTTTAAAATAAGCCTTGGTTTCATCATAGCTTATTCCATATAAGCTTTCGTAGGAATACAGAGTCGGGATATTGCTCTCGATATGTTCGCAGAGCAGTTCAAAATCATCAATGTATTGCTGTTTTGTCATGCCTGATTTCGTATCGAGAGTTACTTCTCGTGTGAAAAAGCTGTTGCTTTGTTTTAAGTGTGCAATTAATAATATGCAGCAAACTAAAATCAACAATATCACAGTGCAGAATATCAAATTTGCTTTTTTATGAGTTTTTTCCGTCATATAAAGATATTCTCCTCTATTTAATATCTTACTGCTTCCTTATCAATTCAAGCGTTTCTATAAGAACATTGTCCCATTTTAGGCGGTTTTCGTAGGTACTGTAATCAATACCCTGCACAATAAGCTCATTGCGTTTATTCAGCGTTTCTTTATTTATACTTACATAGACATTTGGCGATGTTCCGTAAACCGAATTATCTGTTCCATTTTTATTAAGTGATTTATACGGAGTAAAATAAAAATATATTCCGCTTGTTTCAAGTACCTTTGTATCGGGTGAGCCGTAAGCTTCTCCGCCTGTATTAAACGCCCCGATCACGGTACCAAGATCATTGTCCTTGATTATTGAAACAAATCTGTCAGCAGCCGACAAGGTAATGTGTGAAACTAAAACATAAATGTTGTGCTTTCTTTCACTTTTACCCTCGAAATTCCTCTCTCTGATATCCATATAAAGCTTTTTGAACCGAGTTTCAAACGGAAGTTCAGCCGCCCTTCGTTCAATGCAGCTTTCATCATAACAATTCTCATCGGATGTGAAATATACTTCAGCGTCATAATTAAAGCTCCTGTCCGAAAGCTTTTCTATCAATGCATCACAAACACCCATCATTCCGCCGGTATTGTCACGAAGATCAATAATTATGTTATCGGGGATATCTGCTTTATCAAGCTCCTTCAAAGCTTCCGCTCCGCCGTATGTAAAATCATTGAACTTTAAATACACAGCATTATTGGCGATATCATAATAAGTATATATCCTATTATCGGAGTCCGAAAGCGTTGATCTGTCTGTTTGAGGATCATCAATGCTTCGGAAATAATCAATGTAATTAAGGACAATGCTTCCCGAAGTTCCGTAATACATTTTTTCGGATATAAGCTCACCATTCTTATCTTTATATTGAATTGTACATTCATTTCCGCAAAGGTTATTGAACAGGATAACTTCCCGAAAAGGCTTTTTGTTTTGATGATCAAACTTTAATTTATACTCCAATGGACAAAGCTTGATAAACTCATCTATCGGGACATTATTTACGGAAACAAGCTCTGCGCCGTCGTAAGATGAATTGTCATCTGCCCCCAAATCGCTGCTTTGGATATATTCACCGTTTGTATAATAAAACGGCAGTATATAATAATCTTCATCATAATGCTTTTCGCATTCGGTTTTGATAAGGGTTTCCCAATAATTGCAGGCGGAAGAAAACTCCGTATATTCATTCGTGCGATATGTATATGGCTCATGAATAAAAGAGGTATTTGGATATCCGAGTGTAAGATGTCCGCTCGGAATATTGTTTATCAATCCTTGAACAAGGGCGTAATATTCAAAGTCATTCGCTGTATTTGATATGATTTCCGAATAATAATTTTTTGTGCTTTCAAAACTGATGCCGTAAAGCTCCTCATAGTCATAAATAAATGGCACTTTGCTCTCGATATGTTCGCAGAGCAGTTCAAAATCATCAATGCGCTGTTCTTTTGTCATGCCTGCAGTTGTATCCAAGGTTATATGCCGAGATGAAAAAGCCATGTTTGATCTCACATATACGAATGTCAGCACGGCGAGTATTACAGCCGCTAACACAACGATACATATTATTGTTTTAGAGTTTGGGCGGTGTTTTGACATTGTTATTCTTCTCCTTTAGGAAAATGTCGGATAATCCGTTGTTTTATACTAATATCAAATCGTTCTATAGACAAAGCCGACAGATAGAATAATCCAAGTCAAGGATGGCGACCGCAGGAAGGCTTGCCGCCTTTCAAGGGAGCCAGACGCAGAATTGGATTATTATAGCCGAGGATTTGT
Source organism: Oscillospiraceae bacterium (assembly GCA_051891935.1). GTDB lineage: Bacteria > Bacillota > Clostridia > Oscillospirales > Ruminococcaceae > UMGS363. The sequence goes on along the minus strand of JBJFFR010000032.1, from coordinate 14,459 downwards.
CTATATGTTGATTTGATATTAGTATTATACCGTGTTGCTTCGTTTCAGAATATTTGAAACAACAATATCCGAAGCAATAAGTCCTATGATAAATAGAACGGCATATACTATCACAGATGCTAATGTCAACGGAATAAACCTTACCGCAGCCGACCCGATCAATCCCCATACAATACACAGCACGGAGATCACAAACACATAAATGTAGAATTTTTTGTCCGACCTATATTTTTCGGCAGATTTCATTATGCTGTATATCGCCAAAGACAAAAAACTCATATCAAGCACCGCTCCCAACATGATTATCATAGCATACCCTATACAAAGCAGGATAAGCCTATCCGAGCCTGTTTCATAACACATTAAAAAAAATTGCATCTCTTCTTTAATGCCGATCGTCTGAAAGATAACACGAACTCCTATGAGTATCTTCAATATATTCAGCCATGCACCCAACATTTCTTCCCTTGGGTATGGAGGGAATTGCAGGTTTCTGATGTTCTTTCTGTAAAAATCAAATAATAGCCAAAAAAGCAAGAAATACATAAGCGTGTCTTCTCCATATAAAAACCATAGATGAAAAAACTGCTCGTTCAGAATGACCAAGCTCATCCCAAGCACTTTTGACATAAAAACTGCAACTGCCAAACAAAAGATCAAAGTGAAAATATTTATTCCGCATAGTTTATATAAACGTATTTTTCTCTTTATCTTATCCATAAGCATAATTCCTTCCTTGATGCTATTATAATACTAATCCCTCATTAAAGTGTAGACAAAAAATCTGCGCAAAATCCATATATGCGAGATTTTGCTTGATTTTTTGTACACTTTATAATCGGGGATTAGTATAAAGCATATCATATCACGATAATAAATGCAATAGCTGCCACGATAAAAATGCAGCGCAGCCAATCATTCCGATACCGTATCCACATATCGGAAATGAAAGTATTATCCCAAATTTGATGATCATGTTCATGAAATAAACATCCCTTTGCAAGTTATTTTGTGTAAATTCTGATTGAGCATTGTTTAATTACGGTCAGAAATTTATTTGTTGTTCTTTTCTGCAATAAGTTCAATTGCTTTTATAAGAACATTATCCCACTTTAGTCGATTTTCATAAATATATGGGTCTCCCCCTATAAAGTCATCCTCATCAAATGATGATTCTTGTACATAAATATCAGGAGCTGTTCCATATACCGCATTATTGCTGCCATCGCTATTATATGCTAATTCCGGCATATAAATAAAAACTAACCCGCTTGCTGAAAAACTGTCCGCTAAAAAAGAAGTCATTCTGCCTTCTCCTGCTGTATTTGTACCTATAATAACAGCGGCATTATTATCTTTAAGAGCAGCAACAAACCCGTCGGCAGCAGATGCTGTTTTTCCGGAAATAAGAACATATACATTTCTGTTTTTTATTTCAGCATTGCCATTCAATGTAATTATATCTTCAGACATCAAATACTTTAGATTCTCGTCACTGCTGTTTTCAGGCAAATAACTGCTTTTTTTGAATGACAATTCTTTTTTTGAATCTCTGACTAATTTTCCTGTATATTTTGTATCAGGCATATACCATGTATTATTTATTGATATATCGTAATTGTAAAGGTATGGGTACAATAATTTCTGTACATTTGTAAAATACCCACCAATATTATTGCGTAAATCTATGATAATGTTTTCGTTATCCGACGCCTTTAATACAGCCGGAATATCACTCATTGATAAATAAGTCATCTGAGCAATATTTATATATAATACGTCATTTTCCGTATCACAAAAACTATAAAAAGGATAGTTATTTACAGTTTTGTCTGGATTTTCGGGTTTGCGAACTCCAAGTGCTTTAGCATAACCATTTAAAACATCAGCAACGATATCTCTGTAAACCGTTTTTTCATATATACTGCCGCTGTCATTCTGAATTTTAATTGTACATTTTTGAGATAAGGTATCAGAATAAGGTTCTGTATAAAAATCAAACCATTTTCGATATGCTTTTTTATTTATAAAATCAAAAGCTATCGGATTAGGTGATGTTTCTTCAACGCAGGAATCTATGCTATTACCATTTATCTCAAGCAATATTTCTTCCGAATCTGAAATGTATTTGCCACTTGATGCATCATACGAATAAGAGTAATTTTCGAGAGAACTATTAAAATACTCCGAACACTCTTCTTTTAAGAGTGTATTCCAATACACAGCCTTGCTGTTTACATATCCGGTGTCAAGCACATTATCTATATTCCAGCAGTCAATGGTTTGGTAGTAATCATAATCGGGATACAGCAGATCGGTGTGAAAAGTAGGAACATCTTCAATAATTGCACGCATTACAGCAAAAAACTCCAAATCATTTTCTGTTGCTTTTATCATATCAATATACGTGTCATGCCTTCCAACAAAATCAATATTGTATAAATTATTCAATTCATCAAGAGTATCAACAGGAACTGAACTTGAAATGCAATCAAACAAATAATTGAAGTCGTTCAGCTTATCTTCCTCAGACATATTGAGTTCTGCAATCGTTTTTTCGGTTACAACATTGAACTTTCTTATAATCTTGTGACGGTATAAACACACGCACATAAATATACATATCAATGATATAGTATTAAGTATAATACAGGCTGTTTTATACTTACTTTTTTTCATCTTTGTTCTCCTCTGTTTATAATGCAGCACTACCAATATAGCTCATTTTATAATACACACGCAAAAAGTAGAATTTTGCGTGTGTATTCAAAATAAAATTAATATAAATTATTTTCCGTACATATCCTGATATGCCTGCTGTACGCCTGCATTATATGCATCATCTTTTGTTTCACCATATGCCGCTATACCAATTCCAATAACTGCAGCAACAGCAGCGACTACTTCCCAAACTAAACCACCCTGGGTATCATAGAGTTCGCTTTCATTAAGAACTGTAAAATTGTTATTATTCATTATAATTCCCTTTTTCTTTGATAAGTTCAAGCGTACCTATAAGAACATCGTCCCATTTAAGGCGGTTTTCGTAGGTGTATGGATCAATGCCGCTGTTATAAAGCTCACCGCACTTTTTTAATCCGTCTGCGCTTATGAACGAGTGAATATCAGGAGCAGTACCGAAAAGTGAATTATCCGTACCGTCAGGATTGTATGCCTGACCATACATATAAACAAATACAAGTCCGCTGTTTGGGAGATAGTCGCATATAAACGAATCGGCAAGCCCCTCGCCCCCGGTGTTTTCACCGATAACGGTAACTGCGCCGCTGCTTTTCAATGCTGAAGTGAAGCTGTCGGCGGCAGAACCCGTTGCATTGTTCACAAGCACATATACATTCGGCTGAATATCAGACTTGCCATTATACTCATAGTTTTCGTATGAGGTCAGCCACCCGATATTATCTCTTTGGGACTTGTCCTCAGCCTGCTTGAATTTCAGTCCTAAAATATTTCTTAAAGGCTCCTCTGTTTTCACACACCGATTGTTCGGAGAATCGAGCATATACCACTTGTTTTTTACATTTATTCTGTCAGAGAAAATGTACGGATAAATGTACTCTTCACAGAGGACCGTATATCCGCCGTAATTGTTGCGCAGGTCTATTATCACGGACGGATATTTGCTTATTTCCTCCGTATTTCTTGCTATCTCGTCCTTAAATGCGTAATCCATGCTTGCAATATTTATGTATCCGATATTGTTTTCATCATCGGTGAAGCTGTAGACCGTTTGCCCATAAACGCTTTCAAGTTCACTCTCTTCATCAAAATAAGCGTTGTATAAGATCACATCAATATCAGAATAAACGTCACGAAAAGCTTTCTCATGAACTGTACTTCCGTCAGGGAGAACCAGCGTCATATCTATTGGCTCACCAAACTTATCGTTGACATAGAAAAACCTCATATAAATATTTCCGTTCAACGGATCATATTTCTTGGAATAGTTTGAAAACTGATTTTCAAACACATAGGTGTTTATATCAATGCCATTTATCTCGGAAAGCTTCGTTCCCGACGGAAAATCACCGTATTCATTTATCAGTATATACTCACCGTTAAGATATGAATAGCAGTAAAAAGTAACATCAGAAATGCTTTCATATTCCTTTTTTAGAAGTTCATCCCAGTATATGCTTGCAGGATAAACAGTTTTATTGCATAGGGTATGCGTCATATTATAACAGCCAAGAGTTCTGTAAGAATTGTACCGAGGAAATACAATGTCGGTGTGAAAGCTCGGAAATTCATTTGCTATCGCACACATCACGCAGTAAAATTCAAGATCAGATTCGGTCGAAGCTACCATTTCTCTGAAATATTCTTTCTTATCAGCAAAATCATAACCCAGCACAGCTTCGTAGCTCTCAAACATCGGGAAGCTTGATATCATCGTATCATAATAATAGTCAAAGTCCTCAAGCTTTTGCTCCTGCGTAAGCTCCGGTCTTGCGGCATCACAATTTTTGTAGATACTCTCAACAAGGTCGTATCTTGAGCCGTAGAGCTTTAACAGAAAGAAAACTAAAACAATTATTGAAAAAGCGACGATTGCAAGTATCTCTGTTTTGGATAGTTTTGTATGTTTACGAAGCTGTTTTCTTTCAGACATATTGACCTGCTCCCTTTTCAGCTTATTCGATAATCAAAGTGAAATAATCCCAAGATTCAGTAATACACCAAGTGTTGAGTTAACTAATGCTACAAGCAAAGCAATTATATTGATAACGATAGCATAAGTTGTTTTATGAGTATGCCTTTTGGTTATGCTCATAACAAGGCTGACAATACTGCACGGATATGTAACGATCGGCAATACCAGCGCAAACAAAGCTCCGATAATCATAAGCACAAGGCTTGGAACGTGGATCTTCTTTTTTGTTTCAACGGGATTTTCTGCAAGTGCATTTGCTGTTTCAAATTCATTCATAGTAATACCTCTTTCTTATTTTTGGTGTTTTTTCCTTTTTTTACATGGATGAGAACGGCATGAAAAAGCCTTTCCTATCAGTTCATACTTAATTTATAGCATGAATTAATAGAAAAGGCAATAGGTTTTCGGTGAACGGTAGCTATTTGGCGGTGAACGGTGGTTTTTGACCGTATTAAAGCACAGGAAGAGTCAATTCTGCAGTGAAATACTGCTCTGTACAGCTGTATATCAGCATACCATTATTTGCTTCGGCGCATATACGGGCATTTTCTGTTCCGTGACCGTGGTTTATCTTATCCGCTTTTTCGGAAACGAGCTTGTTATTCGTTATCTCAACTTTATGAGAAACAGTATTCCGTATCTCACAAAAAAGATTCGAGCCTGCAAATCGGAAAGAGATATTTACGATCTTTTCTTCCGAATTATCAGCGGCATAAAAGGCATTTTCAAATAGATTTGAAAAGATCGTACACATATCAATATGGCTCAAACGTATGTCGTTTGCAACTTTCCCCTCGATCTCGCATTTTACATTCGGATATTTGGTTACTGCGTCATTCAATATTGCACTTATCATATCGTTGCCTGTTTGTACAGACGGTTTAAGCTCGGACAGCGTTGCGCCGATTTTATCAAAATAATCTTTGAGTTCATCATATTTTCCGTTATTAAACAGCAGGTACATACAATTGATATGATTTTTGATGTCGTGACGGAATTTAATAGTTTCGTTATCTTTTTTCAAGAGTGCAGAATAATAATCAGCCTGTTCCTGTAATAGTTTTTCATTAATTTCATTGATTTCTTTATAGTGATTTTTGGATGTATAATTAACTATCATAATTGTGCAGACTATAAGAAATATCATACTTCCGATACATAGAGTGACTGTAAGTGCCTTATTGCCGCTTCCTTCAAGCTGAAATGCTGTAATAAACAGCGAAATTGCCATTTCTCCCAAAACAATAAGCAATAAGTAAAAAATACCGATCCTTTGACGGGTAATGTATCCTTTCTTTTCGTTTCTTTTTCGTATGAAAATAGATATAGCAGTTATTGCCGCCAAAACCGATATACTTAAAGAATTGGCTAAAATTGCGGTCTTTCTATCATCAAACAGATCAACCATATCATAATTTGTCATCAACAAAAATACAGAGCCTGCCATAAGATCTAAAAGACATATTCCGAAATATGTAGTCACTGTATAAAGAATTTTCTTTCTGCCATCTAAAATGAGTATAATATACAGCAGGCATATATATCCGTTGACTGAAAAGAATTTGCGCAAGCCGCATAATTCAGCACCAATTACAATTGCTAAAGCGCATACAGAATATATTATCACCTTTTTCCGTTCTTTAAGCCTGAACTGCATAATGAAATATAAAACGGAAAAGAGTTTTATAAATTCAACCGAAAATTCAAGCAAACAATAAAATATGTTTCTTAGCATTGTGCATTTCCTCACATAAACCGAGCGTGTTTTTTAATATAATCCATAAATAAGGATTTAAATTCAGAGTAATTTCTTCTTGAAACAGGCAGTTCCTTTGAACAATTATTCATACAAACTGTCCCATTTTTTGTAAAGCCGGAAATATACAAGAATGAAACAATAATAGATTTGTGTATTTGAAAAAAATTATCTGTTCCTATTTTTTCTTTCCAATATTTTAATGGCTTGTTCGTATTATAAATATTTTTATTCTTATCATAAATAAACGTACCGTCACCGTAAGCTTCAAGATAAACAATATCGGTCAGTTTAAGATAAACAGACTTGCTTTTATCTTCAATGAGAATATGCTCTGTATTTAATATCTCCTTTTCGGCTTCTGAAAGTGCCTCGTCAAATTTTTCGCTGTTGATAGGCTTGTCAAGAAATCGAAAAGCTTTGACCTTAAAGGCTTCTGGCATAAATTCCGTATGGCTTGTAAGGAAAATTATTATTCCGTCATAATTCATCTCACGAAGCTTAAATGCAGTTTCTACGCCATTTGTTCCGGGCATTTCAATATCCAAAAACAAAATGTCAAAATCCAAGACCGAGCAAAGCAGCTCATCTCCGGAGTTTAAGCAGGTTATCTGATATTGTTTTTCTCTGTTTTGAAGCTTGCTGACTATATCTTCAACAAAAATCTGTTCATCATCACAAACGGCGATCCTGTATATCATTGCAAATCCCCTCCAAAAACAATTATACAACTTTAATGATAAAAAAACAATACCATTTGCAAAATGACAAAAAAATGCTGTTCTTGATATACCTTATCAAAAACAGCATAACATTCATTGTATCGGCAGAATAAGCGTAGCTTCACACGAAGATTCACGGCGTTCAATGGTAAACACACCGCCGTATTTTTCCGAGATTGCATTCACATTACTGATACCGTAACCGTGAAACATCTTATCATTCTTATCCGTTTCCATATCATTTCCTGCCATTCTGACAGCCGTATTCTCAATATTTATGACAAGCGACATTTCGGCAGTTATTATCGAAACGGAAATAATCCTATCGTCACAATTGGGAACTTTTTTGCAGGCTTCAACTGCGTTGTCAAGAAGATTTCCCAAGGCAACGCACAGATCATAGCGTTCGATATCAATGCGTTCCTTTTCGATTTTTATATCACTTTTGAATATGATATTATTCGCTTCGGCAATATTTATAGAATTGCTGACAAGTGCATCTATCGGCAGAAAACCTGTGTTTATGCGCTTGTAGGATCTGTCGATATGCTCTATCGCAGTACCGATATACCGCTTGGCTTCATCAAGCTCCCGGCGTTCAATACATTCATTGAGATAAACGAGATGCTTGTTTGTATCGTGGATAACGCTGCTTATGCTTTTGAACGATCGTGAAGCCTGCTCGTATTTTTGCTCCTGAAAGGCAAACTGCTGCTCCATACGGCTTTGTTTTTCACGAATTTCTGTGGCTTCTATTATGTTTTCCAGCAGATAAAATACGATAAGATTTATTATCATCAAGCCTGCCGCAGCAAAACAGATACCTATTTCCGCATTGGGTTCACTTGTATCTGTTTCAATTGATATGCTTATTAATGTAGCGATGCTTACCACCGGCGTGATAATAAAACCGATATAGTCCTTGCCTTTTATAATTCGGGTGTTTTTCTTTAATATAAGGGTGACTGTAAATACTATAAAAAAATTGAGAATTACCGACAGCAACAGACTGTAATTCTGCATAGAATGTGGATCTGCATTTTTTACAGACGCAATAATTATTCCATATCCGATAACCTCGGAGATCATTCCAATAAACAGATAAGACAGAGCAGTAAAAAATCTTGTTGTCCATTTTGCCTCGTACAATAATGTCAGGCAGAACATAATTATAAAGGATTTGACAATGTAGAATCCCGGCAAAAATCCAAACTGACTCAGAGCAAGACCAATTGAATATAAAAGAATATAAACCGAAAAGAATGTGACCTTGTTTACCCTGATATTGCTGCCTAAACAGGTTTTATAGAACAGCATAGTGATAAACATATCAAAAAAAGTTCCGAGAACTGCAAAAATCGTCTGAACAGCTGCACTCATTATCGTTTATACCTCATTACCATATATTTTGAAAAGGCTTCTTTTATCTCTGAAAGTCTTCGCCTGCTGACGGAAACGAGCTTGCCCGTTGAGAATTCAAGCGTGTCGGCATTAAATTTTCTTATGTATCGCATATTTGCAAGGCAAGTTCTGTGAATACTGATAAAATATTTATCGGCAAGCTGCTTCTCAAAGTCCGCAAGCTTTCCTCTGACCTCAATGCTTTCTTTGGATGTAGTTATGATAATGCCTGCTCTCTTATCCGACTCGATGCAAACAATATCGTCAAGATGAAGTATAAGTTCACCGCTTTTTTGAGAAATAACCGTTATATTCGTTTCGATCTCGCCGATATATGCAAGCATTTTTTCAAGCTTCTGCTCAAAAAGCTCATACGAAACGGGTTTTGTAAAGTATTGTGAAGCCTGAACATCGAAGCTGTCCTGCATATATTCGGGATAGCTTGTGATAAACGCTATCAGAACATTTCTGTCCGGCAGACGGCGTATCTTTTCGGCGGTTTCTAAACCGTTTTGCACGGGCATTTCCATATCAAGAAACAATAAGTCAAACGGTGATTTTACGTTATAATACTTTTTGAGAAGCTCATTTCCATCGGTAAATCGTTCAATATGAAATTTTGCATCAGTCTTTACGGAAAACCGTTCAAGGTATTCTTCGATAGTTTTTATTTGGCTGATCTCATCATCGCAGATCGCAATATTATATTTCATGTTCTCACTTCCTATGCAATAATTTTATCATAAATGAAATAATAGTGCAATACCATTCGGGTCACCAAATGCTCCATTCGGAAATGGCAGAGCTGATACTTACTCAACTTCAAGCCTGTTCATTTCATAGCTCCAAAGCTGTCAATTTTCCCAAAACTGTAACTTGCCAAAATCATGTTTATATGTGATGATTTATCATATTACCATAATCCAATTCCAGAATTTTTTTATTTGATGTTACATTATACAATTTCTTATTTCATAATAAAACACAAAAGCTGCCGCAATTGAAATGCAGCAGCTTTTGTTCCCTTGAATCAAATCAAGTCAATCTGGTTATAAATCCTTCTATCTGTGACTTGATCTTATTAATATCAGCAGTACCATTGACCGACTCATTGTAGCGTTTGAGAATATCGTCAAGCGCATTTTCGTCATGGCTTTCTTTTGCGAAAAGGTCATATATCTCTTTGCCGAATTTGACCTGCTTTTCTGCGGAGCTGTCTGTATCATAGCATTTTTGAACGTGCATATCGACCTCTGCCGCAAATGCCGAGGAATAAAGTCTGCCAAGCTTGCCGCCGATCTTATCACCGTAAGCAACGCCCTGATTTTTTATGATTCCCCATTTTGCATTATCCGCAAGCTTATCCGTACCATATCCGATAGTTCCAAGTTCATTGGATAATTCAAGCGATTTTTTCTGCATCTTGATAAGGTCGGAAACGGAAATCTCTTCGCCGAGAATATTAAGCTTGTTTTCCAGCTTGTCAAAGCTTGTATCCTCTCCGTTGCGCAGCTTTTCCGCAAGCTCCTTTACGATGTTGTCTATCGAATTCTGCATCTGCTTGTAATCCGAATCGCCGCCCATGCCCTGAGTGAGCCAGTCGATCGTTGAACGCACAAATGAATCATCCTGTATCGGACGGTAAACATACTCCTGTTCAGCGCCGATCTTTGCATATTCTTTTGCGGCATCAAGAAGAAAATCCAAATCAGCGTGGAAGAAATATGCCTGATCCAGATCCTCACGTTCCTTTGCATAGGTGCGATAACCGTAAGCGTCGTATTTGTTGTCTACGGATTTTATGTATCTTCCGTTGAGGAAACGGTCGTAAAGTCCTGTTTCGCTGTTAAAGCTGTGAGTGGTTATACCATAATAATCATAGGGGTCGTTCATAACATACTTGCTGCGGTTGTTTTCATAATCTGCGGAAATATCAAAGCTGTCACCCCTTGAATAGCTTGTGCCATACTCGGCATATTTCTGTGCTGTTTTTGATGAGGTGTGATTGACCTTGAAATTGTAAACTCCGTTGCCCGAAGAAACAAGCTCTACAGAATTTTTATCACCCGACCGTGCGTTTGGAAGCTGTCCGATCTCGGGGACGATGAAAGAACCATAGTTTCCCGGCTTAAGCTGACCGCCGTTTTCGCACATAGCACGGATAATATCCCTGTCGATCTGCTTTTCCCTATTCTGCAGGTCTGCTATGCCGTTAAAATTCCTTACCAAGGGTAGATTTGATGCCATAATGTTCATTGTTTCTCTTCCTTTCTGATATAAAACTGTTATGTGAAACTGTTGCTTCTAAATGGACTTGACCTGTTCTTTATTTTTGTTTTAGGATTGCTCTTCCCTGTTTTTATTTATAATAACCACCGTCATCACCCCAACTAAAGCTCCTACAGTATGTTGAATTATGGTATCAATATCAAATACTCCTGCTGCAGTAACAAACTGTATAATCTCAATAATAGCGAAAAAAATTAAAGAGTACATAACATATTTTTTTATGGATAATTTTTTGAAAGAAAGCGAAAGTAGAATTCCCCACACAAATGCCCCCAAAAAATGTCCAAGAATAAGCCATAAATTTGCAGGGAAATTTTCACTTATATGAAAATACGATTCAAATGGAATAAAAGATAATTGCCAAAATCCGCGTTCACGTCTTGCTAGAATTATATCTCTTGTCAATAGAAATTTAGATGGATCTGGTAAAAGCTTTAAGTATAAGAATAAAAATAATAAACTATATACCAATAACAAAACCTTAAAAGTTTTTTTCATTAAGAAATCCTCCTTAAGCGTAAAAAACGCAGATATGCGCTGTTAAACAACAGTCTAGCAGCGCATAATGTAAAATCACATAATTGAAATGTTGGTTAAATTTCCGGATCCAACAACTCTATATGTGCTTTCAAGATAATCAATATTTGATATAGAAATTTTACTATTCTTGTCTACTTTTAAGTTGGCAAGACTAAAAGTGTATACATCTCCATCTGCATAAAATTCATATGATTCTCTGGAAGTTCCGTTATCAATGTAAATTTTACAAAGATGATTTTCGTATGATATTTCACCCGTATAAATATTTTCTATATGAGCGGACACAGTTAGAGTTGATTTGGTTGAAGTGAATTTAAAGGAATTTGACTCCACACTCCACCTTATTTCAAAGGTAAAGTCACCATTGCTGCCAATTCTTGAATCAGGATCTGAAAACATAATGAATTCATTTGCATCATTATCAATTGTAATTCCTGATGAGTTTTCATTTGCATAACCTGTTATTGCAGATGCCGACATCACAGATATTGCCATAATAGTTGCCATAGTTGTTGAAATCACTTTCTTTATGATTTTTTTCATAAAAACCATCCTTTCAAATTTTAAATAGTAACTTCTTTGCTTAATTTCTCAATCTCTTCGAAATCACTTCCGGCATAAACTGTAAAAACAGTTTTTAAACGGTATGTTCCGCTTGTCAAATTGTATTCCTTGTTTGTAGCCGAGCCTTTGTATCCCGAATCGGTTTCGCTCCAGCCGTTAACCTTGCTCCATGTACCCGATGAAGTCTTTTTCTGTAATGTCTGTTCAATAACGATTTTTGTTGTTGTTCCCAAATAACCTGTTGCTTTGCTTGAACAAGTCGCTGTTGTTCCCGAAATTGTTAATGTTGAACTTGCTGATTCAGTATACATAGTAAATGGTGCTGCACTTTCCGCAGAAATAACTGCACAAAGAAGAATTGCCGAAACAATGACAGCAAAAGCCGCCGAAAACCATCTTTTCGCCATCTAATTCACCCCCGTTTCATTTTACTCGAACAAAAAACAATTTGATTGTCCTGTTCTATAATACATAACAATCCTCGGAGATAATTCCTGACAAAAAACCAACTTTTTCTCTCTATTCTACTTTTTGCACAGAATTGGCAATATCAATCAGTTCATTTTTACCAACATTCGAACTTAGCGAAATTATATATTCATCGTTATCCCAAATAATATGATGGTAATTTCTATTATCCTTATAATAAATCGCTTTATGATGATCTATTATTATAGTTTCGATATCTGCATTTTCTGTGTTTAGAAGCATATCGTAAGCAGATTTTACATATTGAAAATAATCCACAACATTGTTTCCCTTGATATAAGTAATGTTACGGCTGTAATCATCATATTCTTCATAATCAATAACGTAATTGCTTAAATCGTATGTAATATTATAAATATCTTCAATTTTTTCCGGCGAGTTGATATTATCGACCGACTGAACTATCGAGAACTTCTCAAAGATTCTAATAAAGAAATCAATAAATGCATTTCTAAACGCTTCAACATTCATTATTGTCAAAGCAGAAGCAACAAGAACTCCTGCGGCAAAACAAGCAGCTCTTTTGCCGAATGTGTTGACCATTTTATAGTAAGGCTTCTTGCGTCGCTTAATAAGCTTTTCCATTTTCTTTTCAAAGCGCTGTGAAAAAACATGATATTCCGTTTCAGGGACAGAGTTGTCATATTCCTGCGTCAATGCATCAAAAATTGCCCTTTTAAATATTTCATTCGGCATTTAGCTCTTTCCTTTCCAGTTTTTCTTTCAGCATTTTCTTTGCCCGTTCAGCTCTTTTCCATACCGCGTCCGCCGTAATATCAAGCATCTTTGCAATTTCTTTTGCCGAAAATTCTTCAAGATAGTATAAATAAACTATATCCTTATATAACTGCGGAAGCTCTGAAATAGCTTTTACGAGATGCTCATATTCAAATTGTTCAAGAAAATCAACTTCTACAGCAATTTTGTCATTTAGTTCAGTGATGTGTTCGGATTTTCTTTTATTGCTGTTGTAAATGTTGATAGAAACATTTCTGATAATAATAACAATGTATGCTTTGATTTCCTGACTCGGAATCTCACAAACCTTTTCAAAATTATTTGCAATTTTTAGAAAAGCCTGATGAACAGCGTCTTCCGCATCTTCAGCGTTATGCAGAATGCTGTATGCTATCGAATACATATCCTGCTTGTATTTTATGTACAACTCCTCAAATCTGCTCTTTTCCTCGGCAGTATCGAGGAGCGCAAGATAAAAGCCCAACATAAAAATCACATCCAATATTGTTTTTAGTCTAGTAATAACTATACATAATATACTATATTCGTTTATAAAAATCAAGAGCACCACCATAAAATGTGATGCTCTTTTGCTCAAACAACGTAAAATTGTCTTATTAACGTAAGCCCTTCTTGTTGTGGCGGAATTCCCACTCATCAAGTCATCTCAATTTCTTTCTTTCAGCCACTTCTTTATAAGAAATGTCACAAAATATGGAAATGTATAAAACTTGCCATTAAACCCGATGTTTCCACGATTAAGCTTTATGCCGTATTTAATATCGGGATATTTCTCACTTTCGATAAGCTTGTTAAGTGACGGTGTACTGCTGTCCTTTGCCTTTACTTCCACCGGGATAAGGGAATCTGCGTCACGCACAAAGAAATCCATTTCTATTGTGCTCTTTTCATTTCTGAAGAAATACAGATCATAACCCGACTTCACAAGCATATCCGCAACAATGTTCTCATAAAGTGCACCCTTATATGTGTTAAAGTTCTTATTAGCTCGCAAATCATCCTGCACTTCTTCATCAAGCGAACCCACAAGCAATCCCGTATCTCTGAAATACAGCTTGTAGTTATCAGGATTGTAGTTGCCTTTTAACGGCAGACACGGCATATCCATACAATAGCATATATTAACTATTCCTGCATTGCTGAGCCAATCGACCGTACCCACATAATCTCTGTTTCTTGCATTTCGTGCAACCTTTGATATCTGGAATTTCTTGTTGTCATTTCCGAGAAATACGGGTATCTTACGATATATATTCAGTATCTT
>JBJFFR010000031.1:0-22497 GCA_051891935.1 Oscillospiraceae bacterium | reverse complement strand
AAGGGCTTTGCCCTCTGGACACCCACCACCTTTGAAAAGGTGGACGAAACTTTTAGTCGCTTCGCGATGTGCTATCAAGCTTTTCGGTTTAATTTGGGTCTTGTGTTTTTTCTGAAAATATTATATAATAGTAAAAAGATAGGAATTAATAATGAGGTGTACAGATGTCACAGGCAGTAAAAAACATTTCGGCCGATGAGCTTCGTGTGATGAACGCCGAAGAATACACGGTCATTGATATAAGAGGTGAATACTCCTACTCGTTCGGACATATTGACGGGGCGGTGCTTGTTTCTCCGAAGCTTTCGGACGAGGAGCTTTCCGAAGCGCTTGCCGGTCACAGCGAAAAAAAGCTCGTTGTCTGCGGAAACGGCGGCATAATGGGCGGCGAATTTGCGGAGCGTCTTTGCGCACTCGGGTTTAATGCGCTCAATCTTGACGGCGGTTACATAGACTGGCTTCGGACAACGCTTGAAACGGGCGAATCAAAGGCAGAGGACGCCGAGCGCAGCATCCGAAAAAAGTTCCACAGCACTCTTTTGAGCCGTTTCACAAGGGCGCTCAACGAATATCAGCTTATCAGCGAGGGTGACAAGATAGCCGTTTGCATTTCGGGCGGAAAGGACTCGTTCCTTATGGCGAAGCTTTTTCAGGAGATAAAGCGGCACAACAAGATGGAATTCGAGGTCGTTTTTCTGCTCATGGATCCGGGTTACAGTCCCGCAAACCGAAGAATTATAGAAAAGAATGCAGAGCTGCTTGATATTCCTCTGACGATCTTTGAAACGGATATTTTCTCATCTGTTTTCAACGTCAGGACAAATCCCTGTTACCTTTGCGCACGAATGAGGAGAGGAAATCTTTATGCAAAAGCAAAGGAGCTCGGCTGCAACAAGATAGCGCTCGGACATCATTTTGACGATGTAATTGAAACGATACTTATGGGAATGATATACGGCGGTCAGGTGCAGACGATGATGCCGAAGCTCCACAGCGCAAATTTTCCCGGAATGGAGCTTATCCGACCGATGTATTTTGTCCGTGAAGAGGACGTAAAGCGCTGGCGTGACTACAACGGACTTCATTTTATACAGTGCGCCTGCAAATTCACCGATCAGGCGGCTTCCGAGGAGGATAACGAGCACACCTCAAAGCGGCAGGAGATAAAGCAGCTCATTTCACGGCTTTCAAAGATAAATCCGCAGATAGAAATGAACATTTTCCGCAGCGTTGAGGGTGTAAACCTCAAAACTCTCCCGTCCTATAAAGATCTTGACGGAAACCTGCATCATTTTCTTGATAATTATGAAAAATACTAATACTAA
Organism: Oscillospiraceae bacterium; assembly: GCA_051891935.1. Lineage (GTDB taxonomy): Bacteria > Bacillota > Clostridia > Oscillospirales > Ruminococcaceae > UMGS363. The sequence goes on along the minus strand of JBJFFR010000031.1, from coordinate 21,172 downwards.
TCCCTCATTAAAGTGTAGACAAAAATCTGCGCAAAATCCATATAAAGCTGTTTTCAACAGCTACGAGATTTTGCCCCATTTTTTGTACACTTTATAATCGGTGATTAGTATAACGGGTTGATTCATAATGGCTGCGTCATCTTTTATGTCTGTTATTACAAACATTTTATAGAGAAATCCTAAAAGAATATTTTGCGTTATGGAGGGATTAATATGCGTTATAAAAAAGCGCTTATGATCTTTGGACTTGCAGCTTGTCTGACAGCTTGCGGAAATACCCCAACATCAAATGATGTGATTATAACAACTGAAACTGTAGAAATTGAAGACAGTATTGTTCAGAATGAATCTATTACTACTGTAAGCATTTCTGAGGGCGGAGTTTTTTTCTATCCGGGAGATTTTCGCCCCGAAATAAAAATTGCTGAAAAAACATTTTATTGGAGTGGACTGTCAGATAAAATTACGGGAACGGATAAAGTCTACTCTCATGTGACAGCTATTGCCGACGGAGAAACCTTTCTTCCTGATACCTATGAAGAGTATAACAGTATTTCATCAACCACGACATCGGACATAACGGATAATTGTCAAATGAAAGCAAGCTTTGATGCAACAGGAATTATATATACAAGTGAAACGACGCCGGAAGTAATTTATGTTTTAATGTCAACCGATTGGTTTGAAAATGAATATGTCCGTTTTGTAAGTTCTGAATTTATCAATGGCTCTCACATTTTCTTGAATGAAAATGTTTATACAATAAGTATTGGCAATACTTCTGCAGAAACGGAATTACCTGATGGATGTAAATCCGCAGGGGCACTGCATTTTATTGGACAAGATGCTATTCCAACAAATAATCTGGAAACCAACTGTCCGAATGATACATATAGCTACTCGTTGGAGGGAAGAGAAGTATTTGTTGACCCTGAAAACAATGAATATATTTATGTTTATGAAAAGCAGTATTGGGCCGGTGGAGATTATGACGCATATTTGAAATGCCCTATATATACAAGATAGAAATTCCAATAAAATAAAAGGAACTGTTCACAGTTTGCCGTGAATAGTTCCTTTTGAATTTTCTATGGCTTTCAAAATAATTACGCATTGATTATTGCGCATAAAGTCGCAGAGGACTTCCTTTCCCGTAGGTGACTTTTTGCCCTCGGGGGAATTTAAATGTCGTTTCTTTCCAAAATTTTCTTTCCGTCAATGAAAACAGCGGAACAGTTGGTCATTATTTCAAGCGGATCGCCGTCAAAGACCGCAAAGTCTGCGTCCTTTCCAATCTTTATCGAGCCGACTCTGTCGGCAATTCCGACAATTTCGGCTGCGTTTATAGTGAGCGCCTTCATAGCTTCATCGGTGGGAAGTCCTGCTTTTACGCAGTAAGCGGCGCTTGCGGAAAGATACTGAACGGGTATCTCGGGGTGATCGGTGCATATTGCGACTTTTACGCCGTTATTGTTGAGGATGCCTGCGTTAGCCGTTGTAAGCTCGGCAAGCTCGGGCTTTCCTCTGTCGCAGATTATGGGACCTGTCAGTGCGCAGGCCTTCTCATTTCCGAGAATATCCGCTATCTTGTGTCCCTCGGTGCAGTGTACAAGAACATAGTCAAGTCCGAATTCCTTTGAGATGCGGACCGCGGTCATGATATCATCGGCACGGTGGCAATGGAAGTGCGCCTTTAATTTGTGCTCAAAAAGAGGGATGAGCGCTTCCGATTTTATATCGAATTCGGGAAGGGATTCATCGTTTTCAAGCGCATAATTCTTATCTTCAAGGTAGCGTTTTGCCTTGAAAAGAGCCTCACGGATGATCGCTGCTGTCGCCATTCGTGTGACGGGGGCGCTGTCCTTGTCCGAGAAGGTGGATTTCGGGTTTTCGCCGAGCGCAAATTTTATGCCGACCTTGCGTATGAGCATTTCATCGGCGCATCTTCCGCAGGTTTTTACGGCAATAAAATCGCCGCCTATCGGATTGGACGAGCCAACTCCCGTTACGGCGGTCGTAATTCCGCAGGCAGCGGCGTCCGAAAAGCATCGGTCAAAGCAGTTCAAGCCGTCAATGGTGCGAAGCTGCGGAGTTACGGGGTCTGTGTCCTCGTTCACGTCCTCTCCCTCAATTCCCATTCCGTCACCGATAAGTCCGATGTGTGAATGAGGGTCGATAAAGCCTGGGAAAAGCTTCTTTCCGCCTGCGTTGAAGCTGTCGGGGGAGATATCCTTCGGTTCGCCTTTACCGACGGCTGTTATTTTTCCGTTTTCAAAGCCGACATAGCCGATAAAAGGCGGTTCGCCCTCCATTGTGTGTATTTCAGCGTTGTAGATATACATTCGGTGTTTCTCCCTGCGGCAGATCAGGACAAGCCGCACTCGTCATAGTCTTTCCAGCGCTCATAATGATTGTAAGCGGCGATAGCCTTGTAAACGATAAAGCCGCCGAGCATAAGGATCATCGAAAGTGCAGCCGCAATGGGAAGTGCAACCTTTGTAAACTGGATAAGAGTAACTTCTTTGTTATTGTTTTTCATATAAAATTGTGTCCTTTCGTTATTTATCTATAAGTTCCCAGTTGTCAAAGCATGGGAAATTCGTTTTTATATAATCTTTCACGCTGTCCATATCGGGATTTTGGTTGTAGTTATTGTCACAGATATATGTAACGGGGAAATAGCTGTTATTTTCTTTGAGCTGCTCGATCTCCGCAAGCTTTTTTTCAAAGGTATCGTTGTCAACCTCTGCTCCGTCAATATATGCCTGACCAAGCTCGATGTGCTCTGTTCCGCTTTCATCGGTATAACGGAATCCTGCTTCACGCTGTACGGCTGAAGTGATCTCATAATCCGATCCGTTCCAGCTGTAAATATTGTAATCGGCATATCCGTATGTGCCGTCCGTATGACCGTACACAGGTTCAAAAAGTATCTGCTTTGTATCGGGGAGATAGCGAACGCTGCCCCAGACCGATTCTGTCCAAAGTTCAAGCTTTTGCATACCGTCATCATTGAAATAAAGTATCTCGGTCATCTCAAACGGATTTATCTCAATTACAGCTTCGGGGATATCATCGCCGTTTATATCGCCGAGATAAACTCCTCCTGCAAGAAAGTCAAGACTGTTGAGATACTCCGAATAAGCGTGCTGCCATTCGGTCGGGCAATGACATTCGGCTGCAGTTTCCGCAGTTGTAGTTTCTGCTGCTGCTGTAGTTTCGACCGTTGTGGTTTCCGAAGCTGTTGTTATGGCAGTTTCCGCCGTCGTGGTTTCCGAAGTTGTCGTGACAGCTGCTTCGGTCTGTTCTGCTGCTGTTTCCGAAAGCTTTTCGACAAATCCTGCTGTGGTTTCGGCTCCGCTTGTTTCGGCGGCTTTGCAGGAAGTCATAGTTACGGCAAGAACAGCTGCAAGCATAATCAAAGATGCTTTTTTCATTATAGTATGTTCCTTTTTATGTTTTTATAAATAATCAAAACTGCTTTTTTGCAAGTGCAACTACCTGAACATAGATACCTGCAACGACCTGATAAAGCTCGGGTGGGATGCCCTCGCCTACACTTAACATCGTAAGCATTGCGGCTGTCGAGTCATCACGGTAAACGGGAACGCCGTTTTCTTCCGCAAGATTGATTATGCGTTCGGCGACCTTTCCGTGACCCGATGCGACAACAACGGGGGAGTAGTCCTGTTCGGGATTGTATTTGAGCGCAACAGCTGCGCCGTTTGTTATCGGTTTTCTATATCTTGACATTCAGACCGCTCCTTTTTTCGCGTATCTTCGGGAAGACCTGTGTAAGATCACGGCGCTTTTTGACCGTGCCTATCGCTGCGTTTTCCGCAGAATATCCGTTTGCCGAAGCTATTTTCGGGATGCTGTCACGCAGCGGCTTGAAAACATTCTCCGTTCCCTCGGGGCAGAGGAGCGAAACGTTCAGCTTCTTTCCGTAAGAATGAAGCTCCAGTTCAAAGTAACCGACATCCTCTATCTCAAAGCAGAGGAACATCTGTCGGGAGTCTTCCCCCGGAGTTCTGCTTTCGGCGTCGGGATCGACCCAAAGCTCCCCGAAAGCCTTGAAGCCGTCGTCATTTATCGGTACAAGATAATGCAGCAGCGGCGTCATTGCACCCGGAGTTGAGAGGAAGCCCTGCATCATGTCCGAACGGCTCATTGCCGAGAGTGATTTCAGCGACGGGTCGTTTATATTTTTAGACAGAAAATCCATAAGATTTTCCATTGACGTCGGAGGTTTGTATTTTATTCCGTCCGCCGAGGTCAGACCGCTCAACATCTGATTCAAGCTTTGCGCAAGGATTATCTTTTTATCCATATCATTGACGGAGTTGAGCGCAGTGCTTAAATTGTCGATAAGCTTGTTAAGGTCGCCTGTTGCGTTGAAGCTTCGGAGTATAAGGTTAAGCTCATTAAGCGAAGTCGGCGGAAGTATCGACTCAAATGCGGTTCTTATCGAACCCGAGCCTGACTGCGCTTCGATCGTGCTCAGCATAGCCGAGAGCCGCTGCGGAGTCGTGGCGGCAAGAGCCTCGTTGAGATTTGTTCCGAGCTTCTGCGAAAGCATTATCAACGACTGCTGATTTAAAATGGAGTCGGAAGCGAATGAAACGTCTTTTTCAAGGAACGGCAGATTTGCGAGTATCTCGTTGGTCTTGTCGGCGAGCATGGTTTTCTTGCCCATATCATCGACCGAGTTTATCATGATGCTCAATCTGTCGATAAGCGAAGCTACATTGCCCGTTGAATCGTAGCTTTTGAGGATGTTGTTGAGCGCTCCGTTCATTGAGGAGGGGAGCATCTGCGAGAACAGCTCACGCAGCGAATCAAGTCCGCCGTCCGAGGGTATATTTTCCATATTCTTTGCAATAAGCTCCGCAGGAACGCTCGAATTGTTCAGCGCAGCGCCGACTTTTTCGGCAAGAAGCGAAAGAGAGCTGAACGGTGACGCCGAGCCCTGAACGATAGTGTTCAGCGATGCAAGCTTTATATCGGTCGGGAGGTCGGCGTTCTCGATATAATTCATAAAAAGTTGACGGAGAGCGTCTGCCTGCTCCTGATTTGAGGTCATATCAAGGATGGCGTTGAAGCTTTCGCCGAGTGCCGAGGTGCTTCCGTTGAAGCGTGAGATGTTGTATATCGCAAGTGAAATGAGGTTCTCGGTCTTGTCGTTCATAAGCAGACTGCCCCGAAGCTCGTTGAGAAGTGCGAGCATATCTCCCTTCATTTCATTGAAATTATCCTTTGTAAGTCCGTCCGCAAGCTCGGTAAGCCGCTGCGCAAGCGAGCGTGAGGGTGCCGTTGTATCGGAGAGATAGCGGAGATTTTCGGCAACCGATGTGACGATGCTGTCACGGGAGGAGGCGTCTGCTGCGGCTTTTGTGAACTGGAGAACAGCTTCGCCGACATCGCTCGAGCTTGTTTTCATCAGCATATCCTTCATATTTCCCCAGATAGGATCGCTGAATGCGGTCGACTGCTTTTCCTGTTCGATCATATCGCCCGAAACATTCGAGGGCGCAAGCATAACTTCGTTTGCAAATTCCGTGACCTTGTTTAGGATATCGGCGGAAGCGCTTTCACGCAGCGCAGCCATCGTTTCATCGCCGATGATAGAGCGGAGAATATTTATTCCCGAAGAGGGATCTCTGGTCGGTGATATGTCGGTGTTGAGGATCGAGCCTTCCTTGTTGTCCTGGTTGGTGTATTCCTGATCGCGCTCGGTAGATTTTTGTACCTTTGATATGTCACCGAGATTAAAGACCTGATCGGTACGGGTCTGCAGAGTGTTGTTCTTCGGCGAAAAATCATAGTTTTTAGGCGCAACAGGGGTCGTAATATTCAGCAGATCGGACATTCTCTATCGCTCCTTAACAACTTTGATTTTGCGGTGGGAAAAGCAGCCGCAGAGGTTGATTTATAACATTATTTGTATATAATTCACAAAAATATTGAGTTTTCCACACTGTTTTTTGTTTTGGCGCAGTGCGGTTTTGAAATTTTGGGTTTTAAAAACAAGGCTGGGATTTTTGTGCATAATCACCTAAAAAGTGCGAAAAAGTTCTCTTGGAAAAGCCTTGTTAAGATGAGGAAAATATTGTATAATGTATATATTGTGAAGAATAATGGGTATCGGAAGACGTTTTTTATCCCCATATAAATGTACAGATACCATTATAACACATTTTTTACCGAACGGCAATACATTTCAAAGAGAAATTTATAAATTATTCAAACAGGTAGGTGCTTAATATGGCAAAATTTGAAGCCGGTATGGAATCAATGGTCGATATGTATATATTCGAGACCACTTCCCTGCTCGAACAGCTTGACCAGATACTTATGAAGACGGAGAGTGAGCATTCGTTCTCTTCCGAAGAGATCAACGAGATCTTCAGAACGATGCACACCATCAAGGGTTCGTCTGCGATGATGGGACTTGACAATATGTCCAAGCTTGCACACAGCATCGAGGATATGTTCTATGTTATCCGTGAGGAGAACCCTGTCATCTCCGATATGAATGCGCTTTACGATATTCTTTTCTCCGCTTCCGACCTTCTCAAGGCAGAGATCGAGCTTATCCAGGAGGAAGAATACACCGCTACCGACTTTACGCCTGCAATGGATAAGATCAAATCCTTTGCTGCTGTACTTAAAGGCGGCACTGCAGCTCCCGCACCGCAGGCTGCTCCTGCAGGTGAAACGGTTCCTGCTGCACAGGCTGCTCCCGTACAGGCTGCTTCCGGTGAAGGAGATCTTACTACCGTTAAGGTCATCTTTGACGATGACTGCAAAATGGAGAATCTCCGCGCGCTTCTCGTTGTGAACAAGATCGCAGAGGACTGCGAAAAGCTTGAATATATCCCTGCCGATATCGAAACAAATCCCGAAACTGCGAAGGATATCATCGAAAACGGCTTTATTGTCAAGTTCAAGCCCTGCTCCGATATGGATATCGACGGAATTATCGGACTTATCGGCGAATGTACTAACGTTAAGTCCTATCAGATCGTTGAAAGAGGACGTGCCGTAGAGCTTGTCGGAAAGATAAATGTCAAGGTAACGTTTGAAGAAGAGTGCAAAATGGAAAATCTCCGTGCGCTCATCGTTATCAATAACATCAGGGACAAGTGCAAGTCTGTTTCCTACGAGCCTGCTGATATTGAAGAAAATTCCGCAACTGCACAGACTATCATCGACAATGGATTTATGGTGCATTTTGAATCGGACGCTCCGAAGGATGTTATCCGTGCAATAAACGGCAGTCCGAATGTTAAATGCTGCGAGATACTTTCCTCCGACAGCACTCCTGCCGCACCTGCTGCACAGGCTGCTCCCACATCGTCCGCACCTGCAAAGGCTGCCGCACCTGCTTCACAGTCTGCCGCACAGCCCGAAAAGAAGTCGGTTGAACAGATCAACAATATGCTCGGAAACAAGGGCTCGGGCGCAAAGCAGTCGCTTATTTCCGTAAACCTCAACAAGCTTGATACGCTTCTTGACCTTGTAGGCGAAATTGTTATCACCGAAGCTATGGTAACATCCAATCCCGATCTGAAGGGACTTCGCCTTGACAACTTCCAGAAATCCGCGCGTCAGCTCCGAAAGCTCAACTCCGAGCTTCAGGATACCGTTATGTCGATACGAATGGTGCCTATTTCGGGCGCATTCAATAAGATGACCCGTATCGTCCGTGATATGAAGGTCAAGCTCGGCAAGGATGTTGACCTTATCTTTGAGGGTGAAGAAACAGAGGTTGACAAGTCCATTATCGACCAGCTCAACGATCCTCTTATGCACATGGTAAGAAACTCAATGGATCACGGCATCGAGGACAATGTTGAAGACCGAATCGCAAGGGGCAAGCCTGCAAAGGGCAAGATCACACTCTCCGCATACAATTCCTCCAACGAAGTAATCATCGTTGTTGCCGACGACGGCGCAGGAATCAATGCGCAGAAGGTCGTTGAAAAGGCTGAAAAAAACGGACTTCTCACAAAGCCTATCAGCGAATATACTGATAAGGAAATCTACAATATGATAATGCTCCCCGGCTTCTCCACCAACGAGCAGGTCACCGAATACTCGGGCAGAGGCGTCGGAATGGACGTTGTAAAGAAGAACATCGAAAAGGTCGGCGGCTCCGTTTCCGTTGACTCGAAGTGGGGCGAAGGAAGCAGCTTCATCATCAAGATCCCTCTCTCGCTCTCTATCGTTGACGGTATGGAAGTATCGGTCGGTCAGTCTATCTTCACTATCCCGATCAATTCCATCAGAGAATCGTTCAAGATAAAGCCGAATCAGCTTATCAAGGACACGGACGGCAGCGAAATGATAATGATAAGAGGAGAATGCTTCCCACTTATCAGACTTTATGATATCTACGACCTTGAACCGAAGACGAAGGACCTTTACGAGGGCATCGTTATCCTTGCCGAAGCAGAGGGCAAGTGTGCCTGCATCTTTGCCGATGAGCTTATCGGTGAACAGCAGGTAGTTGTTAAGCCGTTCTCGTCGCTTCTCAACAACTTCAATGTCAAGCAGAACGGTATGGCAGGCTGCTCTATCCTCGGTGACGGTTCGATCACTATCATTCTCGATGTGGCAAACATTCTCGGCGGATTTTAATATCAGCCATCTATGATAAAGAGCTTACGGGCAGCTCTTATGCCGATCTCGGCATTCAGCCCGAATAACTCAAAGGAAGATGAATATAATGAGTGATGAAATTTATACCGCCGACAAGAAAAAGACCTTTACCGCAGACGGCACAGAGATCCTTTTCTTCACCATCGGTGAAAAGACATACGGTATCGAGATCGAATTTATCAACGAGATCATAAGCATTGAACAGATAACAGTCGTTCCGAAGATACCGGATTACATAAAGGGCGTTATCAACCTTAGAGGCAAGATCGTTCCCGTTATCAGCATCAGAAAGCGCTTCGGAATGGAAGAGATACCCTATGACGACAGGACTTGTATCATCGTCCTTGAATTTGAGAGCGGTGAGCAGGTGGGCGTTATCGTTGACCGTGTTCAGGAAGTCATCGTTGCCGATAAGAACATTATCAGCAAGGTGCCCGACAGCAAGAACGTCAACGCTAACCACTATATCAAGAACATTATCAACTTCGAGGATGAAATAAAGCTTCTCCTTGATTGTCATAAGCTTGTTTCAAACGAATAAACTAAAGGGAACCCCCTAAAGTAAACCTCTAAACAAAATTTCTTACGGAGCAAAATAAAATGCTGCTTAAACTTACAGATGATGATTTTAACCGTCTTGTAGCTTTTATGAAGAAAAACTACGGGATAAACCTTGAAAAGAAAAGAGTTCTTATCGAAGGCAGACTTTCCAATATGGTCACCTCTCGCGGATTCAAGTCCTTCAAGGAGTTCATCGACTTCGCCTTTGCCGATAAAACGGGCAAGGAAACTATGCAGCTTGTAAATAAGCTGACTACAAACCACACATACTTTATGCGTGAGCCCGAACATTTTGAATATCTGAAAACCGAGCTTCTGCCTTATTTTGAAAAGACTAATAAGGACAAAACGCTCAACGTCTGGTGTGCCGCTTCATCGACGGGTCAGGAGCCGTATACGCTTGCAATGACGATAGATGAGTATTTCGCAGGCAAGGGCTGGACTATCCGCCTGCTTGCGACCGACCTTGATACGGACGTTCTGGCTGCGGCTTCCTCGGGAGTTTACACAGCCGATCAGATGAAGGATGTTCCTGCCGCATGGGTGACAAAATACTTCACCAAGCTTGACGCAAACACCTATCAGGCATCGGATAAGCTGCGCAGGATGATCGAATTCCGTCAGTTCAACCTTATGGATAATATCCCTGCCGGAAGGAAATACGACCTAATAAGCTGCCGCAACGTTATGATCTATTTTGAAATGGACACAAAAAATGCCCTTGTCGAAAGATTTTACGATGTGACAAAGGAAGGCGGCTATCTTTATGTCGGACACGCCGAAAGCGTAGGCAAAGGTACTCGCTACACCTACATAAAGCCTGCGGTTTACAGAAGAATTTCAAAGGTATGATCGGCGCAATGCTGACTTAATTGCAATAATATGAGTATTAAAAAGAAAAAACTTATGATCGTCGATGATTCACGGCTTTTCCGAGAGGCGCTCGCGCAGAAGCTTTCCGAAAGCCGCTCGCTTGAAGTTGTCGGCACCGCTGTCGACGCTTTTGAAGCAAAGGACATGGTGAACGAGCTAAAGCCCGATGTTATGATAATCGACGTTGAAATGCCAAAAATAAACGGTTTTGAGTTCGTTAAGGAGCTTATGGAGCAGTATCCCGTGCCGTGCATAATGGTGACCTCGAATACGAATTTCTCCGAAGCCGATGCAAAGCGCGCCGGTGCTGCCGATCTTATGTTCAAGCCAAGCAGAAACAAGGATTTTGCAACTTTTACGAGCCTGCTGGCAACGAAATCCATTATTGCGGCAGGAAATCCCGAAAATTACAAAAAAAGGCCCTCCAAAAGGGCAGACGGACTTGCCGCTGCGTCGGAAAAGCCTGCGAATGCGATGAAAAAGGCTGTTCCCGAGCTTCCCGACAAGGCGGATATACCGATGCTCGACAAACGTGCCGCAGAGGGCTATGTCGTGGCTCTCGGCGCTTCGACGGGAGGAACGGACGCACTCGAATGTGTGATAAAAGCTTTCCCCGACAATATGCCGCCGATTGTTGTCGTTCAGCATATGCCGCCCGTTTTCACACGTATGTATGCGGAACGCCTCGACAAAAGCTGTGCCGTAAATGTGCGTGAAGCCGTTGACGGTGACAGAGTGGGTCAGGGCGACTGTATAATCGGTGCAGGCGGAGTTCAGCTTGAGCTGAAAAAAGACTCCAAAGGCTACTATGTGAAATGCTACGAGGGCGAAAAGGTATCGGGGCATTGCCCGTCAGTCGATGTGCTTTTCAGCAGCGTTGCCGAAGCGTCCGGAGCAAAGACCGCTGCCGCACTTCTCACGGGAATGGGTGCGGACGGTGCAAAGGGTCTGCTGAAGATCCACAGGACGGGTGCTTACACTATCGGTCAGGACAAGGAAAGCTGTGTTGTTTACGGTATGCCTATGGAAGCATACAAGCTTGGCGCTTGCACGGAGCAGCTGCCGCTAAATAAGATAGGAGCGGCGCTCGTTCACAAGCTTGCGACAGGTTGGAAATAAAAAATCAGCCGCATATCCTTTTATCGGGGATATGCGGCTTTGGTTTTGTTTGGAAGGGAATCAGAAATCCACTTCGTCGCTTGCGGGAGCTTCCTCTGCTTCGGGAGCAGGAGCAGCTGAAGGCTCGTCTGAATCGAGCTTGTCAAGTTCTTCCGCAGTTTCGCAGGAATCACAATCGCAATCGCTGTCACAATCACAGCAATCATCGAAGTACATCTCGTCATCATCGTCAAAATCGTAGTCGTACTGTTCAAGCTCTTCGTGCTTCTTCATTGCATATACAGCGGCTGCTGCGCCTGCTGCGGCAGAAACCAATGCGAGAAATGCTGCGCCTAAACCTTTCATATTAAACAACTCCTTTTTATTGTCAAATTTTTAAAATGTCAGGTGATCATTAACACCTGTCTATATGTTTATTATTATAACACATCAGCTTTAAAAATACAACATTTTTTCGGGAGAATAACAAATTATTTTTATTCAGACTGCAATTTTTTGACAAATATATACAAATTGTAAATTTATTCTTCGGGCAGTTCGTGAAGATCGTCGTGTTCGGGTTGCTTTCCGATGATCGGCTCCGGGTCGATGCCGTTGCGTTTATAGTAATCGGTGAGTGCGGAACGTACAGCCTGCTCTGCAAGAACGGAACAGTGTATCTTCTGCGGAGGAAGTCCTTCAAGTGCCTCAACAACTGCCTTGTTCGTAAGGCTCAAAGCGTTTTCGATCGACTTTCCCTTTATCATCTCGGTTGCAATGGACGATGTTGCGACAGCTGCGCCGCAGCCGAAGGTCTTGAACTTGCAGTCGGTGATAGTATCGCCGTCCACCTTGATATACATTTTCATGATATCGCCGCACTTGGCATTTCCAACCTCGCCGACGCCGTCTGCGTCCTCTATTTCACCAACATTTCTCGGATTTGCGAAATGATCCATAACTTTATCGCTGTATAACATAAAATTTACCTCCTTGATGTGATTTCCGAAACGAACGGAAGAAGCTTCTTCGTATGCTCCTTGCCGCTGATAATGTCTTCCCAGAGCGGTGACATATTTCTCAAACGTGTTACAACGTCCTTGACCGCTTCGATAATGTAATCTGCGTCCTCGTCCGTTATGTCTTCGCCGAGCGACAGGCGGAGCGAGCCGTGTGCGACCTCGTGCGGAAGCCCGAGCGAAAGCAGAACGTGTGAAGGGTCGAGCGAACCCGATGTGCAGGCGGAACCGCTTGAAGCGCAAATTCCCTTGCTGTCGAGAAGAAGCAGGAGTGCTTCGCCCTCAACACCGAGGAAGGATATGTTTATATTGGACGGCAGACGCTTTTCACGATCGCCGTTGAGCCTTGTACCCTCGATAGTGAGGATGCCGTCAATTATCCTGTTGCGTATCTTTGCAAGACGTTCGCCCTTTTCAACGATGTCAGCGCAAGCGTCCGTGACAGCCGTTCCAAGTCCTGCGATCGCAGGAACATTTTCCGTTCCGGGGCGTTTTCCTCGTTCCTGACCGCCGCCGAAGATAAGGTTCGGGAGGGGAACGTCCTTTTTGACATAGAGAAGTCCGACGCCCTTTTGTGCGTGTATCTTATGACCCGAAAGGGAGAGCATATCAATGTTCTGTTCGGTGACATTGATCGGAACGTGACCGACCGCCTGAACAGCGTCCGTGTGGAAAAGAACGCCCTTTTCACGGCATATAGCGCCGATCTCGGGGATAGGCTGGATAGTGCCGATCTCATTGTTTGCATACATTATCGTAACAAGGGCAGTCTTATCGGTGATAGCCTCTGCGACCTGTGAGGGAGAGATTATGCCGTTTTCGCCGACGGGGAGATAAGTCACCGTGAAGCCGTGCTTTTCAAGGTAAGCGCAGGTGTGAAGAACTGCGTGATGCTCGAAAGCGGTGGTGATGATGTGGTTCTTTCCCTTTGCGGCAAGGCGTTCTGCGGTCGAACGTATCGCCCAGTTGTCGCTCTCCGTTCCGCAGCTTGTGAAGAATATCTCGCTCGGAGCGCAGCCGAGAGCCGAAGCAGCTTTTTCACGGGTTTCTTCGATGACTTTTTGTGCGTCACGGCCGAGCTTGTAGATGCTTGACGGGTTGCCGAACTGTTCCGTGAGATACGGCAGCATTGTTTTCAGAACATTTTCGGAAACAGCCGTTGTTGCGGCGTTGTCCGCATATATATAACGTTTTTCCATAAGATCCTCTTTCCAAAGGAAACGCTGATATTGCTGCGGCAAATACGTTCCGGCTGTTTTTCAAAACATCGAAACGAACGCTGCACTTTGATTGGCGTATCCTTAATATATTTATAAAGTCTATCTACTTGATAGGCTATGAAACTATTATATACTGTTTTTATCTATAAATCAAGGGGTTTTGGAAAAAATTTTTGAATACGATCAGGGGGGATCAGTATTAGGTATAAAACAGCAGATAAAAGCCGCCTCGGATATCAAGGCGGCTTTGGTTTAGCTTGCTTTTCCTTTGTCAGATTTGGAATCTGTTGAATTTTCATATTTTTCATTTAATTTTTTTTCAAGCAGTTCCAATTCGTTGGGATCTTTGGTATCTAAATTACCAAAAGGAACATTTCTTACTTCTTTCATACAAATTCCTCCTTACATAAATTTTATGCCGCTGCTGTCACATATTTTCAGAAATTGTCTGACAACTTCCGCATCTTCCTCTTCGCTAAGGACTTTGTGGTCATATCCTTCACGGATCTCTTTTAAAGCACGGTAAGCTTTTGTAAAGTCATAGTTGTTTGTTTTATACATAACATTGACTTTTCCGGCATTGGAAATAACGGTGATACCGCCAATATTATCATGTAACAATAATACGCCGATATCCGAATATGAAAATATTTTTGTTGTCGGGTGATTATGCAGCAAAAATAATTCTTTTTCGGAACTGTTATTAAACATATCAAGTGCAAACGGATTATTAAAAATATTTACGCTGTTTTCATCACCAAATGCATATTCATATTTAAGAGTATTGGGGGCAAACAGAAATGCAACTTCGTTACTGTCGTTTTCATATTTGGATTTTGATAGAAGCTCGTGGTGAAGCTCTCTGAATTTTTGATTTTGCTGTTGTGTAAAGTAAGGAATAGCCGGCGGCTCGGCTTTTGATACAGCCACATCGGTAATAATGATTTTAGAGTCACGAGTTTTAGCCTGCTGCAAGATACCATTCCTCCCTACATTAATTATACCATTTCTTCCGCCATTGTCAAGCGATTCCCATAAATTGAACTTTTATATTAGGCTCTATTGCAAAATTTACAATAGAGGACAGTATATTGTCAGTATTGTTTTCCTTCTTTATTTTCCAAAAAGTATGGAAATTCTTCCATAAATATGATATAATAATATAAATATGTACAAATATCAGCTTATAAGCTTTAAAAGGCGGTCAAAAATGAAAAATTATAACAATAAAAATAAAGATCGGGACAAGGCAAAGCCGCAGAGCTTCACGGTAAGCGAGCCTGTCGGTCTGCTCGATTTTCTGTTTCAAAATATGAAGGGCAAGGGCGTGAACAAGGTAAAATCAACGCTCAAATACCGCCTTGTTTCGGTTGACGGAAGGGTCACAACGCAGTTCGACTATCCGTTAAAGCCGGGTCAGACTGTAACTATCGCATCGTACAAGCCGGAATACAAGCGTGACAACGCACCGAATATGCCCGACATCATCTATGAGGACGAAAACATCATCGTTGTGAACAAGCCTGCAGGAATGCTTGCGGTTGCGACCGATGAGGAGAAGGAAAACACCGCTTATCACGCTGTTACCGAATATGTCAAGCGCAAAAACCGCAATGACAGGATCTTCATCGTTCACCGTCTTGACCGTGACACCTCGGGAATACTGCTTTTTGCAAAGAATGACGAAGTGAAATTCGATCTGCAGGAGCATTGGAACGAATATGTGAAATACCGCGGCTACTGTGCTGTCGTTGAGGGACATCCCGACCCGAAAAAGGGCAGGATAGAGTCATGGCTGAAGGAAACGGACAGTATGTTTGTATATTCCTCACGCAGCAAGGGCGACGGAAAGCTTTCGATAACGAATTACGTGGTAAAGCGTGAGAGCCGTGACTACTCGCTCGTTGCCGTAAACATTGAAACGGGAAGAAAGAACCAGATCAGAGCGCACTTCTCCGAAATGGGCTGCCCGATCGCAGGCGACAAGAAATACGGCGCAGACACCAATCCGATAAGGCGGCTTGCGCTTCATGCGGACAGGCTCGTTATCTATATTCCGCATCTTGGAAAAGAAATGGAATGGAAGCTGCCCGTTCCGCCGAAGTTCCTCTTTATGATGAAGCACGAGGATGAAAATAAAAAGAAAGGCGGCAGGAACAATGTCTGAAAAGATCAAGCTCTATGAACGAAAGGCTTTTTACTACGAAACCGACAAAATGGGCATCGTTCACCATTCAAACTATATAAGATGGTTTGAGGAGGCTCGCATACATTTTCTCAACGAGGTCGGTTACCCGTATGCAAAGATGGAAGAGATCGGGGTGATGATCCCCGTGCTTTCGGCAAGAGCGGATTATAAAAACGCTGTACGCTTTGACGAAACCGTACTTATCGTGCTTAAAGTAGAGGAGTTCAACGGCTTCAAAATGCGCATAACCTACCGTGTTATCGGCAAGGAGGACGGTGAGCTGAAAGCCACGGGCGAAACGTCGCATTTCTTCACCGATATGGAATTGAAGCCGCTGCGCACCAAAAGATCGCATCCCGATATATACAAGGCTTTTGCCGACTATATAGGCGTTGATTTTCTTGAAGAGGGAGAAAAAAATGACTGAAATGCTGAAAATCCTTGCCGGAAAGGCAAATATACGCACACTTGGAAGAACTCTTATGAGGAACGGCATATTATGGCTCGGCTATTCGCTTACGGGTGTTGAATTCGACTATTGCGGAACAAGCCTTTCGGCAGAGCTTACGACCGACTGGGTCAATGATGAATCATGGAAACACATCTTCCAGCCGTATTTAGCCGTGCTTGTCAACGGAAAGCTTTCAAAGCGATTTGCTGTAAATGAGGGTACTGCCGAATATGAGCTTTACCGCAGCGAAAAGGCGGAAAAGGTACGCATAAGGCTTGTAAAGCTGTCGGAAAATGCCTTTTCAAAGGTAGGCTTGTCTGCGCTTTTTGCTGACGGTGAGATAACGCCGACAAAACCGCTCTCCGAACGCAGGATAGAATTTATCGGTGACTCGATAACCTGCGCATTCGGCATTGAGGGCAAGTCGGCTTCGGAAGGCTTCACGACTGCAACGGAAAATCCGCTTATAAACTATGCTTCGCTCACGGCGGAGGAGCTTGGCGCAGAATATAACCTTACATCGTGGAC
This sequence comes from Oscillospiraceae bacterium, assembly GCA_051891935.1. Classification (GTDB taxonomy): domain Bacteria; phylum Bacillota; class Clostridia; order Oscillospirales; family Ruminococcaceae; genus UMGS363. The sequence continues at coordinate 4,570 of JBJFFR010000031.1, read as the reverse complement.
ATCCATCGGCGTTTACTCGAATTCGGTCAAGGACGACAGGACAGAACCCGACAACGGCTGGACGATGCCCGTTATATATGATTACACCGACAAGGGAACGGACGGGAATCTCGGGAATGAACCCGAAAAGTGGGATTTTTCACGCTTTGCGCCGCAGCTTATCGTTGTAAATCTCGGAACGAACGACAATGATTTCACAAGAGGAATCCCCGAGCGCACGGCTGCGTTTGAGGAGTGCTACCGTGGATTTATTTCGCATATCCGTGAGAAAAATCCGCAGGCGCATATTATCTGCGCTCTCGGTGCGATGGGTCAGGAGCTTTGTCCGCAGATAGAAAATGCTGTAAAAGCTCTCGCTGATGAAAAGATCACCTCGCTTCGCTTCGATGTTCAGCTTGAAGAGGACGGCATCGGCTGTGAGATGCACCCGAATGCTGTTACTCACCGCAAAATGGCGGATAAGCTTATTGCGGAGATAAAAAGGCTCGGAGTGTTTAAGGAGTAATTAAATGTCAAATTCTTATGACTGCATAATAGTCGGCGGCGGCGCAGCAGGGATGATGGCTGCAATAACGGCATCGGGACTTGGAAAGAACACGCTGCTGCTTGAAAAAATGAACCGCTGCGGAAAAAAGATATCCATAACGGGAAAGGGTCGCTGCAACGTTACAAATAACTGCACTTCGGACGATTTTTTTGCAAACATCCCGACAAATCCGAGGTTTCTCTACTCGGCATACGCAGGCTTTAACTCGCAGGACTGTATGGATTTTTTTGAAAGGCTCGGTGTTCCGCTCAAAACGGAGAGGGGGAACCGTGTTTTCCCGATAAGCGACAAGGCGGAGGATATCGTCCGTGCGCTTGAACAGGGCTGCGAGGATCACGGCGTTAAGAAGATCTTTTCAAAGGTGACGGAGATAATCACCGAGGACGGCGAAGTCAGGGGCGTGAAGTGCGGAAGCAGGACATACCTTGCTCCGTCCGTACTGCTTGCAACGGGTGGAAAATCTTATCCCGGAACGGGTTCGGACGGTGACGGCTACCGCTTTGCGGAGGAGCTCGGACACATTGTTACGGACATTAAGCCCTCGCTTGTGCCTATCGAATCGGACGATGACTACTGCCGTGATATGATGGGACTTTCGCTGAAAAATGTTGTGCTGACGCTTAAAGATACGACTAAAAACAAGGACATTTTTTCCGAAATGGGCGAGATGCTTTTCACGCATTTCGGAGTATCGGGGCCGCTTGTTTTAAGCGCCTCGAGCCACATTCCGCAGATCGAGAGCGGACGGTATATTTTCTATATCGACTTAAAGCCTGCACTTGATGAAAAAAAGCTTGATGAACGCATACTGCGTGACTTTAAGGAGATACCGAACCGCATCTTCGCAAATTCGCTTTCAAAGCTTCTTCCGTCAAAAATGATACCGACAGTCGTTAAACTTTCGGGAATTGACGGTGAAAAGCAGGTCAACTCGGTAACAAAGCAGGAGCGTCAGCGGCTTGTTTCGCTTCTCAAAGCATTCCCCGTTCATATCCGAAGCTTTCGGCCGATAGCCGAGGCGATAGTGACGAGCGGCGGTGTAAAGGTCAGTGAGGTTTCGCCGAAAACAATGGAGTCGAAGCTTGTAAAGGGACTTTACTTTGCAGGGGAAATTCTCGATGTTGACGGTTACACGGGCGGCTTCAATCTCCAGATAGCATTTTCAACAGGCTGCCTTGCAGGAGAGAATATGTGATGAGCGGCACAAGCGTTACTAACGAAGAATTTGGTCGGAACAACCGTATTGAGCTGCTTGATCTTCTTCGGGGGATCGCAATAATATATGTGATGCTCTATCATCTTTACTACGACCTTATTTATTTTAAGGGCATGAGCATTACGGTTTATAGAGAAGACTGGTTTCAGGCAATTCACGAGATATTTCTCGGTCTGCTCATACTGATCTCGGGGATATGCTGTTCATTTTCCCGTGATCCTGTCCGCAGGGGAGCGGTGCTGTTCTTTATGGGCAGTATTTTCACGATAGCGACAGACCTTTTTATGCACGACAGCGTTGCGGTGTTCGGTGCGCTTTCTTTCTTCGGAGTTATGATGATGCTCTGCGGACTTGCAAAGCCTGTTTTTGATAAGATAAACCCGAAGATACTGTTTGCGGCAAGTCTGCTGCTTTATATCGTAACCTTTGATTTTGCCGATGAGGGCGGATTGCTGCATTTATTTTTCACCGATATAAGGCTCCCGTTGCCCGAAAACACTCAATATTCTTATACGATAGGTATAATGCCAAAAGGCTTTTACTCTACGGATTACTTTCCACTTATCCCTAACGGTTTTTTGTATATCATGGGAGCGGCGCTTTCCCGTCCGATAGCGGATAAAAAGTTCCCGAAGTTTTTCTATGCGAATATCAAAACGAAGGCTTTGAATTTTATCGGAAGATATTCGCTTTGGTTTTACATAATTCATCAGCCGGTACTTATCGGCTTATTGTTCTTATTCTGAAAGGTAGCTTATGGAAAATTTGACCGATATAAAGGTAATAAAGGATATATTTGAACGGCACGGCTTTTCGTTTTCAAAAGGTCTTGGACAGAACTTTCTGATAAATCCGACCGTCTGCCCGAGGATAGCAGAGATGGGCGGCGCAGCTCCGGGAACGGGAATAATCGAGATCGGAACGGGCGTAGGCGTTCTCACACACGAGCTTGCGAAGCGTGCGGACAAGGTAGTCGCTGTTGAAATTGACGAGCGGCTTATACCGATACTTGAAGAAACGCTTGCCGAGCATAAAAACGTCAAGGTCATCAATGCCGATGTTATGAAGATCGACCTTGCGCAGGTGATCAAAGAGAATTTCGGGGGGATGAAGGTCGCTGTCTGTGCGAATCTTCCCTACTATATAACCTCGCCGATAATAATGATGCTGCTGGAAAGCCGCCTGCCGCTGACCTCGATAACGGTAATGGTGCAGAAAGAGGCAGGAACACGGCTCTGTGCGGAAATGGGTACTCGTGATGTCGGCGCAGTAACGGCGGCGGTAAGGTATTATTCCGAGCCGAAGCTGCTGTTCAACGTTTCAAGGGGAAGCTTTATGCCCTCGCCGAACGTTGACTCCTGCGTTATAAAGCTTGATATCCACGATGACGGCAGATACAAGGCGCAGGATGAGGAATTCTTCTTCAAAACGGTAAGAGGCGCATTCTCACAGCGCAGAAAAAATCTCCTCAACTCGCTTTCATCCTCGATGGGGATGGAAAAATCGCTTATCACAAAGGCTGTCGAAGCTGCGCAGATCCCTTTGAACGCACGCCCCGAGCAGCTTTCTATGGAGGATTTTCTTAGGCTTGCAGATGAACTTATTTTAATGCGTAATTCGTAATGCGTAATGCGTAATTTTTGCAGATCGGAATTTTCCGAATAAACGGATATAAATGTAGTGGACGGGTTTTCCGTTCGGTTTGATAGATTTCTAAATAAAAACGAAAGAAGTGTTTAAAATGTCGAAGGTGTATAATATTGCGATAGACGGACCTGCAGGCGCAGGAAAAAGCACGATAGCGAAGGCTGCCGCAAAACAGCTCGGCTTCATCTATGTTGATACGGGTGCGCTTTACAGAGCGGTGGCTTTTGAGATGATGTCGAGGGGGATATCTGCAGGCGATAAGGAAAAGGTCGCTGCGGAGCTTGAAAAATTCGATACAGGATTCTTCTCGCTTCGATTCATTGACGGCGTTCAGCACGTTTTCTCGGGCGAAAAGGACGTTTCGGGAATGATTCGTACTCCCGAGGTATCAATGGGAGCTTCGGCTGTTTCGGCTATTCCCGAGGTCAGAAAGTTCCTTTTTGAGCTGCAGCGGAGCATTGCGGCTGAAAACAATGTTATTATGGACGGCCGTGATATCGGAACGGTGGTGCTTCCGAATGCCGATCTTAAAATTTTCCTCACAGCTTCGGCGGAAGTCCGTGCAGACCGCCGTTATAAGGAGCTTGCGGAAAAGCCTGACTGCCCGACATACGAGCAGGTTCTTGCGGACATCAAGCAGCGTGACTATAACGATATGAACCGTGAAACAGCTCCGCTAAAGCAGGCTGACGACGCTGTTCTTGCTGACACCTCAAACCTTGATCTTGACGGTGCGATATCGCTTATTATTTCCTTGATAAAGGAAAAATGCTCGCTTTGATTTGGTAAAACTGAACGATTTTGAATGAGGATTTTGTGCAAACATACAAATCGTGACAGAAAATGAAAAATTCGGTCAATTTGAATTGTATTGTAAGTGTAAAGGATCTGCAAGCGGATAAAACATTTGTGGGATTTTGCTTTAGAAGTCTGCAGATCTCTTTACAAGCTTCGTTGAAAAATACAGCACGAAATAACTGTTCACAAAATAGCCCTCGGGAGGTATTATTCAGCGATAAAAGGTAAGCCGATCACTTTAGATCGGCTTCGCCTTATAATTTGTCCTGCAAAAGGTGAAAACCGCAGCAGGCATTTGCAAGCGTATTTTATACTAATAACCATTTAACCTATGGATAAAATACGGCGGCTATAATACGCCC
>JBJFFR010000030.1:0-4499 GCA_051891935.1 Oscillospiraceae bacterium | reverse complement strand
AAGATTCGGACACGATTCTTCCCGACAATATGGGGGAGAGTTCGTATTTATCGATTGTGGGGGAGCCAAGTTAGTTTTAAGGCGAACCAATCGAGAGGTCAGAGAGTAATGTTTGTTAAACTCTTTATCCTCAGCGATAGGTCGCCTTAAATCGTTATATAGAGCCATTTATCGCCTTTACAGTTAAGAGTAGTTTATATATGTATGGAAGCAGGGCTTCCGTATGCTTACGTTTATGTAAGTGTACGGAAGCCCTTTTTTGTTGCCCAAAGGAAGGAGAACAATAATGAAGAACAAAGAATACCCCCAAAATCTGTTATCACAAGTGTTCGTAAACGGACTCCCCACCGAGATGCCCGATGACGTTACTCTTGTGCTTGAATATATTATCCAAAAGACCTTGACCGAACGTGAGGGCAGGGTACTTGATATGCGGTATAAAAGATATATGACAATGGCTGCTATCGGAGAGGAATGTGGATTAAGAGCCGAAAGAATACGTCAGATCGAAGCAAAGGCTGTACGCAAGCTTCGGCACCCAAGCAGGAGCAGATATATCCTTATGGGTATGGAGGGATATATCAACTATTTAAGAGATACGGCAGTAGATGAACGTTTGAGAGAGTATAAGAAAGAAATCATTTCTCTTGAAAAGAAAATTGCCGAATTAACTGACACCGAATACGAAGAAGAAAAGAACGAACTTGAAAATGCCCCTTTAGCAGAGCTTGATTTGTCGGTACGAACTTTCAATATCCTTTACAGGGCAGGATATACGACAGTTAGGGAGTTGCTTGATGCTGATGCAGAGAAGATTGTCAGCCTGCCTAATCTGGGTCTGAAAAATTTCTCCGACCTTATTGACATGTTATCGGAAAAAGGATTTGGGTGGAAATCAGCAGAGCTTTCCAAATCATATAGCAGAACAAAGGTGTGATATTATGAAATCCGAATTTGACTATTACTATGGTGCAGAAGCGGAACAATTCTCCTTCCTCAAAATACCAAAGGTGCTTTTAGAAGATAAGAAGCATTTTGGAAAGCTATCAATAGGAGCAAAGCTGATGTACGCCATTCTGCTTGACCGAATGAACCTAAGCAGGAAAAATACTTGGTTTGATAAACAAAATAGGGTATATATTGTGTTTCCTATTCACTATGGAAAACAAGGTAATCATTCAGGGCGAGGTAATCGAAGTATCTATGCTCAAGGAAACAGGCAGAATGCTTGACTGGTTCGGCGTAAAAATAAGGAAAGCCGAGGACGGAACGGAAGTAACGGTTGAGTGCGAAGCGAGTGAGCTTGACAAAAGGCTGCTTCCCGGTACCAAAATCGCTGTTCTGGGCTATCGTACCGACAAGGACGAGGAAGGAGAGCCTGCCGACAGGATCGTGGCTAAGACACTTAACTACTGATATTATGAAAAGAGCCGAGTAAAATGTTCCGGTGGAACATCTTACCCGGCTTTTATATTTGACTTGAATGGTGATATATGGTATAATGTACGCATACAGCTTGTATATTTCAATTTGAGGAACAGGGGATAGCAATGGAAAAGGAACTGCTCAACCGCAACTTATACCGTCAGATAAAGTCGATGGACAAGAACGAACTCAGCCGTACACTAAATAATATCTATGAAATGGGCAAGGAAGATGCTATGAAGGGCATCGAAGCTGTTGACATTGATATGGATAAGCTGCGTTCTCAGATAGGAGCGATAAAGGGTATCGGTGAAACAAGGCTTAATCAGATAATGGAGATTATTGCCGAGCATCTGAATATACCAAAGCCTGATGAGCAATAAGTATTATAAAAAAGGACAGTACACGCTGAATGTGCTGTCTTTTTTGTAACGCAGAAATGGAATTATCTCATTGATTTTGCTGTTTTATTATGGTATAATGAAACAGATCAATATAATCTTCATAAAGGAGAACCGTTATGGCTGATACATACATTAAATATAATGACCATTCTATAAGCTCTGCATTTAAGGATCACTATATCGTCCCGGACTATCAGAGAGAATATGTCTGGAAGGACGAGCAGATAGAGCAGCTCACCTCAGACCTTATTGAAGCCTATAATGCCGACAACAAAAAGGCAGGATTTAGTTTTATTGTGCACATTACGATTTCAGCAGATTATGATTATAATCATTATATTTGAAAAGAGCCATTAACTATAGGATAAATGAATCTGTGTCCGCACAGACGATTTTTACGGTAAAGCAGTTCATATCGCTTTTCCGTTCGTAGTAAAGTTCACCGTTATGTCTGCGTGCAATAAGTCTTGAAATTGCAAGCCCAAGACCTGTGCCGCCGTCGGTTTTGCGGGCTTTGTCTCCGCGGGAGAATGGGTCGAAAAGCTTATCCGAAAGCTCACTGTCTATCGTCTCGCCGTCATCGGAAACAGTAACAGATACCCTGCTGTCTTCAGAGAAAATCTCCGCAGAGATAACTCTGCCCGTTTTATTGTATTTCACCGCATTGGACAGCAGATTTGATATTATCCTCGAAAAAAGATGAGGGTCGATAAGCGCTGTTATCTCATCGTCGGGAATGAGGATATCAAATTCAAAGCCTGCTCTCGTTATCTCATCGTAATACTCGGCACATAGCTGCCGCAGATATTCGCAGAGGTTAACTCTCTGCAGCTCAATGTTATACTGTGGATTGTCCATTTTCAGCATGGTAAACATATCCTCGGAGAGCATATGCACACGGTCTGCCTTTGCTTCGATGATACGGTATATTTCCTGCTTTTTTTCATCGGGAACAAGGTCCGCTTCAAGAGCGTTTGAATAGCTTTTTATTGTCGCAACGGGAGTTTTTATATCATGAGAGAGCTCCAGCAGCATCTGATCCTTCTTTCGGGTGAGCTCTTCCTTTTCCGACTTTTCTCGTTCAAGCTCCTCTGCCATATGATTGAAGGTATCGATTATTCTTTCAAACTCCGCCTCGGTTTTGATGTTTACTCTTGCGCCGCTGTTGCCGGAACGCAGATTCTCCATTCCCAAGACTATGCTGTCCAGCGGCTTTTTTATCTTCCTTTTCAGATACAGGCTGATAAGAAGTATCTCTATTATGGCAAGCGGAAAGAATATCCATGTGACATCGGGAGTGTTGTATGTAGAAAAGCCGTTTACTATCATCGTGGGACGTATCTCCATAACGCTGCGGTCGTAAAGGCAGAGAAATCTTTTCGGGCTGTTTTTCGTGGCAATGTAAAAGCCCACATAAGCTGTGTTTCCGCCGGGCGATGTGATATTCAGCATATCCTCCATTGAATAGGAATACTCGGGAGACTTTTTTTCGCCGTATACATTGATAACGTTGAGATCTTCGTCAAGTTCTTCTGCCCAGCCGCCTATTTTTTCCGCAATGTCAAGATTGACAGGCTCGCCGTTGTCATCAATGAGGCTGTAAGGCTGAGTGCTTACTGGACTGCCCTCCCCCACCACAACAGCTTCAAGCATAAGGCACAGTATAAGGGTAACCACCACCAGAACAGCATATAACACAAAGCTGACCATAAGCTTTGTGAAAATACTTTTGCCTATCTTCATTTACTGCTCCTTTTCTATCTTGTAGCCCAGACCCTTTATTGTTATGAGAATTTTCGGCGAATGGGGTTCGTCCTCTATCTTTGACCGAAGATTGCTGATATGAACCATGACGGTGTTGTCGTCGGCGATAAATTCGCTGTCACGGGAATAGTCAAATATCTGCTTTTTTGTGAATATCCGCCCCCGATTTTCCATGAGCAGCCGCAGTATCAGAAATTCGGTCTTTGTAAGCTCAACAGGCTTTCCGCCTTTGGTCACTCTGCCCTCGGCAGTGCTCAGGACTATATCGAAGCATTTCAATTCATCGTCAGATTTTTCCGCACAGTCCGAATAATCATAGCATCTGCGAAGCTGTGCCTTTATCCTCGCAACCACCACCATGGGGTTGTAGGGCTTGGGGATGTAATCATCAGCACCGATGTCAAGTCCGAGTATCTTGTCGTAATCCTCGCCCCTTGCCGTTAGCATGATAGCGGGGATATTGCTCTCCGCACGTATTTTTTTCAGCACTGAAAAGCCGTCCAGACCCGGCATCATTATATCAAGCAGCACAAGCTGAGGCTTTTCTGTCCTGAACAGTTCAAGGGCAGTTATCCCATTGTCCGCTTTTATCAGACGAATATTTTCCCTTTCGATGTACAGTTCCAGTGCGTCGAGAAGCTCGGTCTCATCGTCCGCCGCAAGTACCTTGTATTCCATGTTATATTTCCAGCTCTCTGTAAATAATATCTGTAAGCGGCTCGGAAAAATCATAATCGTTTTTCCACTCCGCATTAAGCTTGTCGAGTATCATGCACTGTGCCATTCCCGCACGGTAATACTTGGAGGAGCCCTTTCTGTATTCGCCGATATTGTCGATATATTCTTCTGCAAACTTATCGGGAAGCTGCGCTTTGTACACGCAGGCTTCCACATAGCAGGCTGTTC
>JBJFFR010000029.1:0-4544 GCA_051891935.1 Oscillospiraceae bacterium | reverse complement strand
TTGGATATCGCCAAGACTTACCTGAGCAACATTGCTCATTATTTTTACAGGGGTAGAACTATTTGTTGTTGTTCCGTCACCAATCTGACCGCAATAATTATATCCCCACATATACAGATCACCGTTTGTGGCTATATATGCACTGTGATAACCTCCAAGACTTAATCTGTTTTTCTCAATCCCAATATCAACACTCGGGTCATCTGTTGCTCCGGAACCTCCAGAACCGCCGCCACCAGAATTTGAAATACCTCCGCTTCCGGAATAATCCTTTTCATACATAAAAAGCATTATTGTATTAGGATTTGTTGAAACAGCCTCTATTTCCTCGCTAATGGTTGAAGTGCGGAAATTCGGACTTTCTGCCTTAAAGGTGTGTGTTCCCGTTTCCAAATAAGTATATGCTTCATACGAGTCGCTGGAAATTTCATTTCCGTCAACAGAGATAACTGCGTCATTGACCTTGTTTATGGTATTGTCGTAAACAACTATCCTTGTTTTATAGCTCTTGTTGGGGCAGGTACCAAAGTTCAAGCCGTTTATGTCGGAATAATAATAATCAAAAATCTTGACTTTTACTTCCGGAAGATTGATAGTAAATGTCAGCTTATCAAGATCAAGGAACTTTAGCGTGAGATCAACCTGAAATTTACCCGAAACCTTACCGGAAATACATTCATTGCAGTTATGCTTTACAAGCTGTGCTGAATCCCATTCAAACAAATCGGAAGATGCGGTTATTTCTACTCCGACCTTGGCATTTGCGCCTGCATAAGCCAGTTTATCCGACACAATTTTTATTCTCGGTTCAAGCGAGATACCTATAAAGAGTTTTCCGTCAAACTTAAGTTTTGTATCAAACTTCGGCGTTGTTGAAATATTGGTTAATGACCTTCCGTCACACTTGAAGCCAAAAGTTCCCGAAAGAGTTCCTTCTATAGAAACTTTGTCACTCATTTCGGCAATAAATGACGGTGTAATACCTACATATACACCGGGGCATATTGCAAAACAAAGCTCCTGACCCAGTTGGATCTTCAAATCAGCACTGCAGGAAACTGAGGCACTGATCTTTGCGGAATAATCAAGCTTTAATTCAACATACTGTTCTGAAAGGGTAATATAAACCTTTGCGGATGCTGTTGCTGAAAATTTAAGTGAAGCAGTCAGCTTTCCTTCGGCAGATACCGGAGAATCTTCTGCTTCGCTGACAAACTTCTTTTCAATCTTAAATTCATGGGAAACTGTGAAGGAACCACTAATATCTACGTCATCTGTAGCTATATTTCCGCTTTCTGTTTGCTCCGCAGGTGTTTCTGTGCTCATGCCCAGATATGTAACGCCTTCATCGGCATCACCCGTGGGCGTTGCTGTGCAGTTTTCAGCCAAAGATTCCCCATCAACCTTAACATAATCGAAAACATCTTCAAGTTCAGCCGATGTATCGTCAATAAAGGTTATCTCCGCAAGACCGTTTTCCTCATCTAACGTTACGGCGGTTACACTGTATATGTACAGCGCATCTTCGTAATAGTATGCAAAGGTGCTTCCTGCGGAAAGACTGCGGATATCATCTGTGATACTGTCGAAAATAGCACTTCCGCTGCCCGAATAGATCGGCTCTGTATCAAGCACCGTTACATTGTCTTTAAATACAGCAAAGTTGTTTGTTTTATCATCATCAAGATTATAAACCTTGTCCGCTTCAAAATCATCGGTGGTTTTTGCAAGAAATTCCTGCATTTCCTGTGTGTACATAGGGTTTTCGTATACCGAACAAAGCGGACGCATTGTCTGCTTGTTGATAAGAAAAGCCTTTATGTAGTAGTACTGCGGCATTGTGTCGATGTCAATGGTCAGCTGTGCAATGTTATTGTCCGCAAAAATGTCTGCATTTCCGCTTGCAAGCATTGTCGTGCCCGATTCGTCATAAATACCAACAACAACGGAACAGTCTTCGATAACATCATATTCGACTGTTGCAGTTTTTTCCGTCATTTCAATTGAAAAGATATTCTGTCCTTCGTTCTCGATCTGTTCGTCCTGCGCCGACTGCAGCTCGGCAGCCAGCATATTTCCGAACGCATTTGTACCCTGAACGGTGAGTTCTGTTCCTGTTTGAACGGAGCTGGTGACAATAGGCTTGGTTTCTTCCGCACTGTATATGCTTGTGCATAATATATTAAAGGATAAAACTACGGACGAAAGGACAGCCAGAATTTTATTAGCGTTAAATCTCATAATATCCCCCTTGTGTTTTTTATCAGAGAAAAGCATTATTATGAAAATTAATATATGTTTTGATCTTATCAGTCAAATTACGTCATAGCAGAGTAAATTTTTTAAAGTATAAAAAAAGCTGCCACAGTATCGGTATGGGATATTTCATGTGGCAGCTTGAACTTTGTTTTGCTGAATATGATTTAAGGCGGTTTTATCGTTTTTTCTGAAAGCACCGCCTTAAACTTTTGTGTAAATTACTTAACCTTAACAGTCCAGCCGAACTTGTCGGGGAGCTTGCCCCACTGGATGCCTGTGAGAGTGTCGTAAAGCTTCTGTGAGATATTGCCGATCTCGCCGTTGTTGATCGTCATTACCTTGTCGCCGTATTTGAGCTCGCCGACAGGGGAGATAACAGCAGCCGTGCCTGTGCCGAATGCTTCATCGAACTTGCCCTCGTCGTAAGCCTTGATAAGCTCGTCGATCGTGATATCACGCTCTGTAACCTTGTAGCCCATGTCTTTAAGTATCTGGATGCAGGACTTTCTTGTGATGCCGCCGAGGATAGAACCTCTGTCAAGGCTCGGAGTGATAACTTCGCCGTCAACAACAAAGAATACGTTCATTGCGCCAACTTCGTCAATGTACTTTCTGTGTACGCCGTCAAGCCAGAGAACCTGCGCATAACCCTGCTTTTCAGCTTCTTCCTGTGCTTTAAGAGAGATAGCATAGTTTGCAGCAGCCTTTGTGAAGCCTGTACCGCCCGTAACAGCACGAACGTAGTTTTCCTCAACATAGATCTTTACGGGAGCAAGACCGTCAGCATAGTAAGCGCCGACAGGGGAGAGGATGATAACGAAAAGGAGATGCTTTGCAGGATGAACGCCTACCATAGGATCAACCGCAAAGATGTAAGGTCTGATGTAAAGTGAAGTTCCGTCTGCGTGTGGGATCCAGTCCTGATCTACCTCAACGAGAGCCTTGATAGCTTCAACGGCAAATTCTTCGTCGATCTTCGGGATGCAAAGACGATCGTTGGAAACGTTCATACGAGCCATGTTCTGATCGGGACGGAAAAGATTGATGTGACCGTCGGGAGTTCTGTAAGCTTTGAGTCCTTCAAAGTCAGCCTGACCGTAGTGCAGACACATAGCGGCAGGATCAAGCGGAATAGGTCCGTAAGGAACGATCCTTGCGTCGTGCCAGCCCTGACCCTCATCATAGTTCATTATGAACATATGGTCTGTAAAAATATGACCGAAACCGAGCTTGGATTCATCAGCAGGCTTTGTCTTCGGTGAAGTGGTTTTTGTGATTTTTATTTCCATTATTAACACCTTCCGTTAATTTAATATAATCATCATATCACATTTTTTACCCTTTTTCAAGAGCATTTTATATAAAAAACGGTTTTATTCTATATATATTTGTGATAAGAAATATAACGTCAGTTTATGGAATAGGCGTCTGTTATCAATTATTTTTTCTCCTTGACTGCATATATAATTCGACAAGCTTTTAAAAATCAATAGGGAACAAAAATATTTTTGAAAAAATTGCTTGCATTTCTGAAAGAAATATGATATAATCAAATAGTTGGTAATGCCCCCTTAGTTCAATGGATATAATAAGCCCCTCCTAAGGGCTAGTTGTGAGTTCGATTCTCGCAGGGGGTGCCAATCAAATTTGATAATATATTATGGGAACCTCTAAAAACCTCCTTCTCGGCAAATTTTTTATGACTTTGCCCATCTTCTGCGTTAACAAACCTTGTAATACATCAAGTATTCCTGCGGTTTGTTGCCTTGAAGCTGTGCAAAGTCACTGACGAAAATTTGCGAGCAATACGAAGTATTGCTTAGTCTCGGTTTTTAGAGAACCCCTTATTATATTGTCAAAAAGCGTTTTAATGTAAAAATCCCACTTTGAGATTCGTTCAAAGTGGGATTTTTGCATTTTATATTAAACACCATTTAAAATTTGGAAAAAATCATGCCGACAATCTTGTAGCTGTTGAAAACAGCTTTGTGTTGGATTTCGGCGCAGATTTTTTCCTGTATTTTATTGGTGTTTAGAATTATTATCATCACAAAGAGTTTTTGTGGTACAAGTGTCGTGGTAGTGTCGTGGTACTGACTTTTTGTGCTGACACAAATTATTGTAAAAACAGCGAACCTCCGTAGAATCGAGATCTACGGGGGTTTTAACTGGTGAGCTATTGGGGATTTGAACTATCCCAGTGATTTATAGTGCAGAAATAATTGTTTTCAAGCACGAAAAATAGCGGCTTTTTACCCCTGATATCGGAATATAAAAAGTCAATT
>JBJFFR010000028.1:0-4588 GCA_051891935.1 Oscillospiraceae bacterium | reverse complement strand
GGGGCTGCCCAATGCTCCCAGTGCGTATTCTCCCGATACATCGCCCGAGCTTGCAAGGGAACGTACCGAAAAAGTAATTGAAAATATGGTTAGTGCTGATTATATTACAGAGGAGCAGGCGGATAGACTCACAGGGAAAATTACATAAGAATGTCTGAATATTATATTCCTGAGCTTTCCTTTGTTGCTGAGCTTGAAGGAAAGATAATATAATCAGTCCTGTGCATGCAAATATCTATATGCACAATGTTCTGACGTTATGGTTTCAATGTATTATTCCAAGGAGTGTAAAGGAGAGTGTTTCCTTGTACCCCCGAAAACAAGGAGGAAATAATTTATGAAAAAGAAATACTTACAAAAATTAATGATAATTGCTGTGCCAATAATGCTCAGCAATATCATTTCACAGTTACAGATGATAATCGACAGGATGTTTTTAGGACAGATGAACACGCTCTATATGAGCGCTTTGGGAAATGTTTCCGCACCAATGTGGACAACAATGTCCTTCTGCTTCACCATAGTAATGGGAGCGTCCATTCTTATAAGCCAGAGCGTGGGCGCAGGCGATGAGGAAAGGTCGGAAACTTATGCGGCTTCAATGATAAAGTGGAACAATATCCTGCCCATACTGCTTTTTCTTTTCTGGCTGTTTGGCGGTGAGCTTGTGCTTCGTATGATGGGCGTTTCCGAGAACATTATGCCAATGTGTCTGGGGTATATGAGGTTTTTCGCCCCGACATTTCTTGTTGTGGGTATAGAAAGCTCCTTTTCGGTAATAATGCAGACCTCCAACTACACAAAACCCCTTGTGATGTACGGAGTTATTCGTGCAGGACTTAATATACTGCTTGACTGGCTGCTTATTTTCGGTAGATTCGGCTTTCCACAGCTTGGTATCGAGGGAGCGGCGATCGCAACAACTATTGCGGAATTTGGCGGCTGCCTGTTTGCATTTGCAGTAGTAATAAAAAAGCCCCTTAAAACAAAGCCTGAGCTGAAAAGTGTGCTGACTGCTCCCATAAAACCTTTTTTATCGTCAATAAGGCTCGGAATAAACGCAGGACTTGAGGATCTTGCGTGGAATTTAGGAAACCTTGTTATCATAAGGATACTCAACTCCATTGATGTGACGGCGGCAGGAATTTATTCTATCGTTTTCAGCGTTGAGGTTGTGGCAGTTGTTATTATCGGAGCGATTGGAAACGGAACAATGACACTTTCGGGCGAAGCAAAGGGCAGCGGTGATATAAAACAGTTTTCGGGTGTGTGTAAAATAGCCTACATACTCTGTGCAGGCACAGCAACTCTGTTCCTGACAATTTGCCTTATCTTCCCCGAAAATATCCTCTCGCTTTTTACAAAGGAAGAGAGCATAATCACAGGCTGCGGAATTTATCTTATGCTCGTTTGCCTTAATCTTTACGGAAAATCCGGAAATATCATTATCGGCAGCGGCATAAGAGGAAGTGGAAACACTCGCTGGATGTTCTTCACACAGATATTCGGCACGTTTTTTGTGGTAGGCTGTGCTTGCCTGTTTGTGTATGGACTTGGCTTCGGGATAACAGGCGTATTCCTTGCTGTAATAGTTGATGAAGCCGTCCGTGCGGTGATAAATCTTTTCAAGCTCAGAAGGATAATGCGTGAATGGGATAAAAAGGCGGAAGTTACGGTATGACAATAATAAATAACAAAATGGAGGAACAAATATAATGAGTAATTTGCTGGGATATAATGATCTGCCCTCCGATATTTCTTCTCAGATAAACGATGTGGTGGATATCTGGAAAAAGCATCTGGGGGAACATATTGTGGGAATATATCTCCACGGCTCTATTGCCCTCGGCGCATTTCAGCCTGATTCGGGAGATATTGCTATTCTCGTTGTAACGGACGGCTCTTTGGATGTTGAAACCAAACTTGAGATTGCAGCCGATATTATAAGTATTGACAATAAACCACGCCCTCTCGAGATGTCGGCTGTCAAGCTGTCCGATGCTATGAACTGGAAAACACCGGGAACGTCAGTGTTTCATTACAGCGGTCTTTGGACAAAAAAATATTTAAAAAGACTAAAAGATCCCGATACGGAAGTATATGTAGTTGACCATGAGTTTCCCGATGCCGATGTAACAAGCTATATCAAGCTGATAAATCAGTGCGGTATCGTATTGTACGGTAGGGATATAAAAGAGGTTTTTTCGGATATTTCCGACGATGATTTCTGGTCTGCTATCAGCGCCGATATTGACGATTATGATTTTCACGATTATGACCCGAGATATTTTTCAAGCAATATTCTTATTTTAGGAAGGATATTATCCTTTAAAAAGAAGCATAAGATAATGTCTAAATATGACGGCGGTATGTGGATGATCGAAAATGTGCCCGATGATCTGAAATACCTCCCCGAACTGGCGATGAGGATATGGTATGAGGGAGAAGACCTAAGTATTCTTGATAAAGATCTTGAACGATTAAGAGTTTATCTGATAGATGAAATAAAAAACGGTGCTTGATGATACAGAAAGTGATGGGTTAACATGAAAATAGTATTGATACACGGTCAGAATCATAAAGGAAGTACTTGGAATGCGGCTAATATACTTCTGAATAATATTTCCTGCGATAAAGAGGTGGAGGAATTTTTCCTGCCGAGAGATCTCGATCATTTTTGCCTCGGGTGTTACAGGTGCATTGAGGGCAGAGAAAAGTGTCCATATTGGGAGGAAAAGAAAAGGATCGATGATGCGATACTGAAAGCCGATCTTCTTATATTTACAGCTCCGACCTATTGTACGATGCCAAGTGCGCCAATGAAAGCATTTCTCGATCTGTTTTTTACTAACTGGATGGCACACAAGCCCTATAAGGAAATGTTCGGCAAACGTGCGGTGGTCATATCAACGGCATCCGGTTCGGGAGCAAAAAAAGCTGCAGGACTTGTTGCGGATAATCTCCGTCATTGGTGCATTCCCGAGGTGATAAGCTACGGCGTTCAGGTGCAGGCAATGAACCGGGAAATGGTTCCGCAGAAGATAAAAACAAAGATTAACAAGGATATGCATAGGCTCGGAGCACGTTTATCCAAGGATAAAAAGGTTCATATAGGTATAGGTACAAGATTCATCTTTTGGTTTGGGTGCAGTATGCAGAAAGCCAATTGGGGAGCTTCGTCTTCCGAAAAGGAATACTGGGAAAAACAAGGCTGGCTCGATGGTGAAAAGCCTTGGAAAAAATAGTGATACTAAAGGTGAAATAAAATGAAAAGAAAAACTATAATTGCATTATTATCAATGTGTATGCTCATGTCTGCTTGTGCGGATAACGGGGATACACAGCTTCCCGAAATATCTGTTATTACTAAAGAAGAAATGACGGATATAATAATGGAAAGCTCTGCCGCTTTGCAGACAGAAGCCGCAGAAACCAAAAACTCTATCGAGGAAAACACATCGGAAACCGAAACGGATATGACGGAAGAACTTACCTCCGAAGCAAGCAGGCTTATGGGCGCACTCGATTACATAGACTGTATCGGAGGAGGAAATATCCCGAAGGACGAAAATGACATTATAGAAGTTGCTGGCAGACAGTATGCGAAAGTGTATGCGCAGTTTGAGAACACATCAGACCTTGAAGAGTATTTGACGCAAAATCTTTACGACAGCCTTATCCAAAGCAGATATTCACATATCTTAGGAGGAGAGCAGCCTTACTATATTGACATTGACGGGGCACTCTACGGCTATGTTACCGCAAAGGGCTGCGGATATCAGTGGATAACAGAGAACGGAGAGCCTGTTATCTCTGTCACAAATGTAAGCGACAGCAGCTTTACCGCAGTTACGAGGTTTGATAACTTCGGTGGTGAATGTGAAATGCAGATTGACATTGTTTTTGCAGACGACTTTTGGAAGATAGCTTCCATATCTTATGACGGAATGACGTTCTGATATTATTCAAAGAGCAGAGTGATTCCTCAAAAAATACAGTAAGGCGTACATCATACCCTGAAAAAGGTAAGGTGTACGCCTTGTTTTATGTACTCTTGTCAATTTTGACTTTTAGTCGTTTGGATAAATCCTGCAAATCCTGACAGGCATCAAAGCACATCTGATTATTATGTACAATTGTATCATTTTTCATAGCTAGCGAATTCAAACCGGAGGAATAAAAAAATGAGTGATTACATATCAAAATGGCATAGATAACTGGGGATTTTCTCCAAAATAAAACCTTTGATTATTCTTTAAGGGAATGTTTTGGATTCATATCAGTATCCCGAAGAAGGCAGCACACCTAAAGGCAGTATTCTTCGTCTGCCAGAATATCTGCATTTCTTTTTTAAGGATATGGGTTATCAGAATATCGTATTCTATGATATCATCTGATTTCTCATAGTGAATAAGATTTTTATGCTTTGAAAACCATTTGTTGAAAAAGAAATATCCCGTATCGAATATATCGAGTACAGTTTTATCGTATGCAGTGATTAATCCTTCTGGGATGTTCGCTATCATAGCAGGATACACTGATTTTAGGGGTGATATACGAGTAGAGGTTGATTATGCTTACTGCACCA
>JBJFFR010000027.1:0-4602 GCA_051891935.1 Oscillospiraceae bacterium | reverse complement strand
AAAAATAGGGGGATTATTATGAAAAGCATCAAAACCAAAATACTTGCAGCTATGATAGGAGTCGGACTGTTTTCGTCACTTATTATAGGAATAGCCGGCGCAGCACTGAATTTTTCTTCGGCTGAAAGTATTCTCGACAAATCTATGACGGAAACGGTAAAACTGGCAGCTTCTCGTGTTCAGACGGAAATTGAACGCTATAAGGCAATAGCGTCCGAAATAGGCTGCATAAGCAGTCTGACAGACCCCGAAAAGGCTGACTCCGAGTGCGCTGAAATTACTGCGGAACGGAAAGCTAAATATGGATTGGAATTTTGCGGCATACTTGATATGTCCGGAAAAGATAAAGTAAACGGCATTGACTGCTCCGGGGAGGAGTTCTTTAAGGCGCCTTCATCCGGAAGTGAATACTGCTCCGATTTTATGACACAAAGCATATTCGGAGTGGAAAATACTGTTGTTATTTCCGCTCCTCTGTGGGAGAACGGCATAAACGGCAGCAAGGTTTCGGGCGTTGTATACATCATTCCCGATAACACGTTCCTTAACGATATTGTAAGCAGCATAAACGTTGGAGAAGGCGGTACGGCATATCTTCTCTCATCAAAAGGACTTACGATTGCTTTCCACGACCCTGCGGTCGTTGGCAAGGAAAATGCACAGGAATCAGCAAAAACAGACCCCTCTTACCAAAAGCTTGCAGAGGTAGAGGCAAAAATGTGTGCAGGAGAAACCGGCTTCGACCAGTATAGATACAACGGTAACCTTGAGCTTGTTGCTTATGCGCCGGTTATGGGTACTCCCGGCTGGAGTATCGGTGTAAATGTAGTTCGCAATGAATTTTTGGGCGGAACCTATGAAGCTCTTATAATAAGCCTGATTATTATGGTCGTGACCTGCGTTCTTGCCGCTGTAACTGCTATGATATTCGCAAAAAAAATCACAGACCCGATCGTTTGCTGTTCCGAAAGGATCGTCAAGCTTTCAGAGGGCGACCTTACAAGCGAGGTTCCCGTCGTCAACTCCCGTGATGAAACGAAAATACTTGCCGACGCTACTGCTACGATAGTTACAGAACTGAACAACATTTTCAAGGACATCGAAAGAATAC
Source organism: Oscillospiraceae bacterium (assembly GCA_051891935.1). GTDB lineage: Bacteria > Bacillota > Clostridia > Oscillospirales > Ruminococcaceae > UMGS363. The sequence goes on along the minus strand of JBJFFR010000027.1, from coordinate 3,491 downwards.
TTGAAGAGATCTCCAACTGCAATCTTGCAGTCAATTCCCGTGAAAACCAGCATTACTATGTCGGCGACTACCGACAGCTTGTAGAATATATCGACCTTATCAAGATCAAGCTTTCGGACACGATAAACCAGATCAGCACCGCAGGCGAGCAGGTTTCTGCAGGCGCCGAGCAGGTTTCATTCGGTGCACAGTCACTCTCCCAGGGAGCTACGGAGCAGGCTGCATCCATTGAAGAGCTTGCCGCAACGATCGACCTTATAGCTAATCAGATAAAGGAAAATGCTGTACAGGCAGAAAATGCAAGCAATAAGACAAATACTGCAGGCGGCGAGATGCAGGAAGCAATTTCACGCATGAATGACCTCGTTTCTGCAATGCATGACATAAGCAGATCCTCCGACGAAACCAAGAAGATCATAAAGACCATCGAGGATATCGCTTTCCAGACAAATATTCTTTCTCTTAATGCCGCAGTCGAGGCAGCAAGAGCAGGTGCGGCAGGCAAGGGCTTTGCCGTAGTTGCGGATGAAGTAAGAAATCTTGCAGCCAAATCCGCTGAAGCTGCACAGAATACAACCGCACTTATCGAAGGAACTGTTGCGACTATTGAAAAGGGTACATATCTTGTTGATGAGGTAGCTGAAAAGATGACTTCCGTGTCTGCTGCGGCAGGTGCTGTTGCGGAAATAAACGAAAAGATCTCGGAAGCTTCACGCAATACCGCTGATTCCATTACGCAGATAACAGTCGGTGTGGAACAGATCTCCGAGGTGGTTCAGTCCAACTCTGCTACAGCCGAAGAGTCTGCGGCGGCGTCCGAAGAACTCTCCGGACAGGCTAATATGCTTGAGGAGCTTATTTCGCAGTTTACGCTTGATAATGAGGGTTGATTCCCCGATACTGATCAAAAAGAAAACGATATGCACTATTTTTAAACAGGCACCTCATAAAAAAGTATTTGAACTATCATATAAGACAGCACCGTCAAGCCGATTGTGCTGTCTTAACTTTTTATAAAAGCTTCAATTTATAATTAAAACCATTTAAAACTGTACAAAAAATGGGGCAAAAATCTCGTAGCTGTTGAAAACAGCTTTATATGGATTTTGCGCAGATTTTTTGTCTACAGTTTAAATGGTTTTTTATACTAATCCCCGATTATAAAGTGTACAAAAAATGGGGGCAAAAACTTGAATAACTTTTTCAGGGGTTCTCTAAAAACCGAGACAAAGCAATACTTCGTATTGCTCGCAAAGCCTCGTAATGAGTTTTGTCAGCTGCAAGGCATCAAACCGCCGTAAATACTTGATGTATTTCAAGGTAAGTAAACGCTTCATTTATTCAATCTGATTAGCGTTTACTTTGATGACGCAGCAGATGAAAAAACTCATAGAGGATTTGCCGTGAAGGAGGTTTTTAGAGGTTCCCTTCAGAGAATGCAACATCTCTTTTAGGTTTATCCTGTTATCAGCGGATGCCGTATTTCTCGATGATATAGTCCATATCCTTGTCGCCTCTACCCGAGAGGTTTACGAGAATAGAACCCTTCTTCATCTCCTTTGCAAGCTTCATGGCGTATGCTACGGCATGAGAGCTTTCGATCGCAGGGATTATTCCCTCCATTCTCGAAAGAGTGAAGAATGCGTTGATGGTTTCCTCATCATCAACGACATCGTATTTTACTCTGCCCAGATCTCTGAGGAATGCATGCTCGGGTCCCGAAGAGGGATAGTCAAGTCCGCTGGCTACCGAATATACGGGTGCAGGGTCGCCGTTTTCGTCCTTGAGCATTATGCTGTTGAAGCCGTGCATTACGCCCTCTTCGCCGTATTTAAGACTTGCGGCATGGTCACCAAGAGCCGGGCCTCTGCCGAGAGGCTCTACTCCGTAGATATCAACGGGGTCATTGAGGAAGCCCGAGAACATTCCCATTGCGTTGGAGCCGCCGCCTACGCAGGCTACAACCGCATCGGGAAGCTCGCCTGTCATTTCAATAAACTGCTCTCTTGCTTCTATTCCCACAACACTCTGGAAATCCCTTACCATCATGGGGAATGGGTGGGGCCCTACAACGGAGCCGATGCAGTAGATGCAGTCCTTATATTCCTTCATATATGCTGCAAAGGCCGCGTCAACAGCTTCCTTAAGGGTCGCAAGACCATCTGTTACCTCTATCACGTTTGCGCCGAGTATCTTCATTCTGGCAACGTTGGGAGCCTGTTTTTTGATATCAACAGCACCCATATAGATATCGCACTCAAGTCCGAAATATGCGGCAGCGGTAGCAAGAGCAACGCCGTGCTGACCTGCTCCTGTTTCTGCGATAACCTTTTTCTTGCCCATATATTTTGCAAGGAGAGCTTCGCCCATGCAGTGATTGAGTTTATGTGCGCCTGTATGGTTCAGATCCTCGCGCTTTACATAGATCTGCACGTTTCCGAGGCTGCCCGAAAGACGCTCAAGGTAGGAAACGGGTGTGGGTCTGCCCTGAAATTCCTTTCTTATCCTGCGCAGCTCGCTGATGAATTTGCTGGATTTGCAGATAGTGAAGTAGCTTTCTGTGATCTCTTCCATTGCCTTTTTCAGCTCTTCGGGGATATACGCTCCGCCGTATTTGCCGAAACAGCCATTGCTGTCGGGGTAATTCTTAAAGTAGGTGTCAAATTCTGTGCCGCCAAAGTTCATATCTTTTTCCTCCGTTTTTTAGATTTATGTGCTTGCTTTCCGCCAAAAACAAAAACGTCCCTGACAGAAAATTTCTTTCCGTCAAGGACGAATAATCCGATTATCCGCGGTACCACCTTGATTCACAGCATTGCTGTGCTCTTAACAGGATACTGACATATCCCCGTCAACTAACGTATGACATCACGTCCCCGAATACTCCGATGAGATCATCGTTTCCTCGAAGCCCTCTGCGGTCCATTTGACAAGCTGTGTTCCTGCCCGTTTCCCAGCACCACGGGTTCTCTGTAAGGTCATACCTGCCGTTATCTCCGCGTCTGCGGTTTGGCTCTATTCGATTTGTTTCAGTATAGCACGTTTTTTTATATTTGTCAAGGATTTTTTTGATTTTGAAAAAAGCTTATCGCATTATTTCCGACATAAAGCAAAGCGTACACCATTCCTTTCGGTATGATTTACGCCTAAAAACGGTCATATTAAAGAACATACTCTATCGCTTTAAGCTGTGCAGAGGTGAGTATCATATCGTCATCGGCAGCAGCCATGCCGTCCATAACAGCTTTGACCTTGTGAGGAACAGCATCAGCTTTATATTATGCTTTGTGAAATCTCGCCAAAAAAATATGGATAATTTATCTATGTACATTTAACAAAGCCATAGACATTGTGGACGAAAAGTTGTATAATATAAACATAAGGGGTTCTCTAAAAACCGGGACACGAGCAAATTTTCGTCCATGACTTTGTTTAGCTGCAAGGCATCAAACCGCAGTAATACTTGATGTATTACAAGGTTTGATAACGCA
>JBJFFR010000026.1:0-4668 GCA_051891935.1 Oscillospiraceae bacterium | reverse complement strand
CGCCGTGTGCGTGAGTATGAACTCCGTCACGGTATCACCGAGCAGACCTCAGCTTGACCGTCTGGCGAACGGAAAAGCCCCACAGAGCCGTCCAAGCCTGCGGAGCGGAAAACTAACCGCTGAAAAGAAAAAGCCCTCAGAAACGCTTACAGAGCGTTTCCGAGAGCTTGTGGTTATTCAGTTTCAATAGGGTTTGTGCCTGTTGTGGTATGCTCCACAATTCTGATTATGACTTATGCGGAACGGAAAACAGGTGTGCCATTAGGCTATGGTTTTGTGGCAGACTAATGAAAATTATTAAGACCTATCTGCTTTTCACTTGATAACAATCATAACAGAGTTTACCGATTATAACGCTTATAATTAGTATTGCCGAGTACAGAATATAACTAAACTTCAAGGCATCAATTCCCATGACGAGCCGTTCATCAACTACACTTATACTTCCACATCTTAAAACGGGAAGATAACTCATGAGCTGTTTGAATATTCCTGCCCCACCCTTGATCTGTATCACGGTGGCAAAAAGCATACTCGCAAAGGTTACTGCAAGCGGTGGAAGAGAATTGCGAAATACCATTGACAATAACAGAACGATAGAGGAATTCATCAGCCCCGAAAGGAGCATCAACCCGAACAGGATTATTACAAACCTTCCCATAGTAAGTGGAAACATCGAATCAATGCACCATACCTGAACGGGCGCATTGAAGCCCTCAAATCCGTATATTATACCGCTTATAAGTAACAGGAATAATGCATAGACAACACCAATGATTATTGTGAAAATAGCTGCTGAACAGCATTTAGCTATATATATTTTATGTCTGCCTAATTTTGTGCATAGTGTTATTGCATCGGTACGATATATAAATTCATCTGAAAAACATGAACTTAGCGCAAATGCCGTCAGAAGAAGAAAAAATGCAGTGAAGGCAAACATATCGGAAGCAAGATTGATATAGCTCCCCGCATACTGTAAAGTAGGGGTATAGGTGCTTTCGCCTTTGTTGTTCCAGTATTGTATTTCTTTTTCAGTGAGCTGATTGTCCAGATATGTTTCGTTTACCATTGAATTCCTGTAATTAACATAATCATTGAAATTTATATTGTCATTAATTTTCTTGAAATCGCAATACCACTCTAATTGTGCAATATAGTGATATTTCCCTTCTTGCCCCGTATCATTGCTATTATCGACTAATGAGCTTATCCTATCATAATTACTGCTATTCCAAACAAGACCATTATAATCATCATATACTTTTCTATTAGCTGGAACACCGCTTTTTAATATCAAAACAGATATAACAGCTACTATGGCAAAAGCTGTCCACAGTATTCTTTTGGCACAAATTTTTCTTAGTTCATACCTTATAAGAACGCAAAGATCAATCATTTTCTGCACCTCCGAATTCTTGCATATATAGCGTTTCTAAATCTGTTCTGCTTTTATCCCATTTTTCGTTATAGAGCAATTCACCGTTTTTTATCATAATTACCCTATCGGCTATATGTTCAACATCAGAAACGATATGTGTTGAAAGCAACACAATTGTATTAGTAGATATTTTTACTATCAATTCACGAAAGTGCTTTCGTTCAGCAGGATCAAGTCCCGAAGTAGGCTCGTCAACAATCAATATCTTTGGATCGTTTAACAAAGCCTGAGCGATTCCGACACGCTGTTTCATTCCTCCAGAATATGTCTTGAGCTTTTTATTCGCGACACTTTTCAAACCAACTGTTTCGAGAAGTTCATTGGTCTTTCTTAGAGTATGTGATTTTCCCATTCCCTTTAATGCTCCCATATACATCAAAAAGTCCAATGCCGAAAAATTAGGATAATAGCCAAAATCCTGTGGAAGATAGCCAAGCTCTGCACGATAATCCTCTGTTTTTACATCTATCCCATTAAAGCTGATACTTCCGCTGTCAGGTGTTATGATGCCGCATATCATACGCATAAGAGTGGTTTTTCCCGCACCGTTTGCACCAAGCAATCCAATTACACCCTCTTGAAGATGTAAATCAATATTGTTTACAGCAATTTTGTCATTATACTTTTTGGTGAGTCCCTTAATTACCAAATCCATAAAAACACTCCGTTCTCTTTAGCGAAATAAAGATATTCCATATTCCGAGCAAAAGCATTAGAACTAATACTACAACCCAATACGGAAACATGACAGCAGAATACAGATGATGAGATTTTTTACTTAGTACCAACAATACCATACTTACAATAAATGAATTAGCCAAACACCCTAACAAAACCGATTTACCGTGATAGTGTCTTAATAGAATACTACTTGTGTTTGAAGTGATTAAATAAGGTACAAGTAAATATACAAGTGAGTAAATAGAATTCAGACTTGATAATAATGAAAGCATTATAAGAATGATTGAATGAACAATACCAAAAATACTCATTTTTATCATTGTAATTGTTTTTATGGAAAAGCGGGCGGACATTTCAAGTTCATTCATTTGATAGATTTCCGATTTATGATTCTCCGTCATAGCAATAGTTGATAAAACGGGCATGAAAGCAGATGTCACCCAAACAGCATATCTTTCTGCATAAATGGATATTACCAATAAAACCGCCACGATTACAGCGGAGAGTATCCAGATTACTGGTGCGATATAGCTAAACTGGATTATATACAACTCTTTTATACTGATTTCTTTTTTTCTATGATCTTTTAAGAAACTGTCCTTCCTCTTTGGATTGGGAACGGTACATACCGATTTGAGCCTTTCTTTTATATCATTATTCATACATACTCCTTCTTTCATAATAGAGTTCTAAGAGCTGTTAATATTTTATTGATCTTGCGATACAGTGCAAACCTTGACATACCGTACATTTTACATAAGACTCCGACGGGCACATCATTATAATACCGCAAGATAATAAGTTCTCTATCATCATCACATAATGAATCAAGAGCAATTTTCAGAGCAACATCTTCCACAAAGTCATGATCTGCTATATCTTCCGGCAAAGGTTCTGTTTTTATTCTTCTATACTCATCAATACACAAATTCCTTGCAACAGTATACAAATATTTATACGATCCCGTTTTATCTCGTGGAACATCGCTTGAATAATACCGTAAGAATGTTTCTTGTGTAATATCCTCAGCGGTTTCCCGATTGTGGAGTCTATAATAGCAATAGCGATAGATTTTATCATACGCTTCATCAATATCTAATGCCATGATAGTCCTCCTTTTTATGTTTTCATAGTGATTAACGGATAGCATGGTAAAATGTGCGACCGAGGATAAAATTTTCATTATTTAATTTAGTCATAATAAATACACATTCTGAAAATCATATTCTAATTTTATCAAAATGAAAAGAGCATTATCCAAGTTCTTAGAATAATGCTCTTGCCTTGCTTTATATTTTTGTGCTTGTTATAAATAGAAAGTTAATCATCGTTCTTTTTGAAATCCTCGATCCGCAGCTCCCGTTTTAATTCTTCCTCTGTCGGGAGATAGGTGAAATACTTTGAAGCGAATATTTGGTTGTTGCCCTCCGGCAAGGTGTATTTCACAACAGCATCATTCTTTTCCGCACACAGTACGATACCAATAGGCGGATTATCCCCCTCGTTCATCAGCTCTCTGGTGTAGTAGTTGACATACATCTGCATCTGTCCCAAATCCTGATGCGTGAGCTTATCCGTTTTCAGGTCAAACAGCACAAAGCATTTGAGAATATAGTTGTAAAACACAAGGTCAATGAAAAAGTCCTGACCGTCAAGCGTAAAGCGCTTCTGCCGTGATACAAAGGAAAATCCACGCCCAAGTTCCAGCAAAAACTGCTGTAAATGATCTATCAGGGCTTGCTCAATATCGCTCTCGTACACATGAGTGTCGGGCTTTATCTGCAAAAACTCCATGATATAGGGGTCTTTGATAGCTTTCTCGTATTCCGGTTTCGGTGTGCTGGTCTGAATTTCTGCTGCCACTAAGGACTTATCCTTGCTTGCAAGCAAACGCTGATAGTACATCGTATTGATCTGCCGTTCAAGCTGCCGGACGCTCCACGCAGATTTGGCACATTCGTCTGTATAGAAGTCACGGACAGTCTTGTCGGCTATCTTCATAAGTATACGGTAATGCGACCAGCTCAATTCGTGGCACAGTGTGTCACGAATTGGATATGTTAAGTAAAACTGCCGCATTCTCCGCAGATTGCTCTCGTCAAAGCCCTTGCCGAACTCAGCAGTAAGTCTGTCAGAGAGGTACTTCAAAAGATTTTTGCCATATTCAGCCCTGTCATTCTCACCGCAAGCCTTGTATATCTGCTCACCGATCTCCCAATAGGCTATGACCATTGCCGTATTGACGGCGGCATATACCTTATTCTGTGCTGTTATTACAAAAGAACGTATGGAAGTATATATTTCCTCTGAATTATTCTCAGCTTTTATGATTTCATTATCCATAGGGTTCGCCTTCATTCCATGATGATAAATATATTATACCATACCAAACCCGATTTTTCAAGGGATTTCTCGGTACTTTCGTAAAAATATAGCTTGCTGTACCTGTCTTACAATGTTTGTCTGAAAACTTCTTTATGCCTACTGTCGTAAGTCACAGGGTATGAAACAGCTCATGGCTGGTCTCGGTCTTATCCTTCTCGCTA
>JBJFFR010000025.1:0-4675 GCA_051891935.1 Oscillospiraceae bacterium | reverse complement strand
GAATTGGATTATTATATCCGAGGATTTGTCTATAGGTTGATTTGATATTAGTATAGTATATTATAGAATCATGAGGTATTATTATGAAGCCATTATTTTCTGCGATCCTTGAAACGATAGTGCTTGTCGTTTCAATATTTCTTGTAATGCTGTGCGTTAAGCTTTTTAAGTATCAAAGTCCGTATATCAATTACAGTGAACGCTATCCCGACAGCGTTATTACCATGGGCGAAGCGCTTAAATTAGTTCCAAGCAGCACAAGCTCTCCCGAAGAAGCAGCCATTCAGGCGGCAAAAAAGCTATTTGGAAAGAATTCAGAAAAAGCTCTCCCCTTTCCTATTGGAAAGTTTCTTTGCATAAAGGTCGGAGAACGCACCGCAAGAGTACTTGAATTTTATTTCGTTATAGTATTTCTTGAAAGCATTATTTGCCTCATTTTCGGAATAACACTCCCCTGTTCGCTTTATAGGCACATTGATCCCGCAAAATCGATCGATGAGGCTTTGGTAAACAAAAACTACGTTTATGCCGATGACTACGGCACTTATGGCCATGTAGGAGAAACGCGCGCAGGTATTCTGAAATTGCTGCTGTTCCTGCTAATGCTGGTTATTACAAATATATGGTGTTTCTTCCTGCCTGTATTTATTGCAATAAATTTTACTATTGGTATAATAATGGCAATACTTCGTTTAGTTGGAATAAAGGCTTCAGACGCCATCGCCAAGTCGGATATCAAGCGTGCGGCAGGAAAATCAGGCAAGGATACATATAGAATAATCGTTGAAAACGGGCACTTTGCAGTTTCAGGCGATTTACACCCGGATCGCAAGCTTTATTTCAAACAGTACTGGAACGCAGTCATTGCGCAGCGCATATTTGAATGCGACAGAGATGGGCTTCCTTATTTGTCCAATGATGCAAAAGAAACAATAACCTTTGGTGATGAGAACCTGCATAAACGCTTTGAAACAAGTCTTCGAATGAACAAGGCAAAGCTAATGACCTCTCCCGACGCAAAAAAGACAGCCGAAAATATCGAAAATGAAATAAAGAATACCGACTACCTCTTTACTTTTGTTGTCCGCAACGGTATTAAAAGCGAATATATAATACTGTCAAAGTTTGTCCGCAGATATATGCTTTTCCGCGAGGCGCTCAACTGTGCGTTAATGCTGGCAGTCATGAAATACGACGCTTTGGGCGAAGATTTTGACACTATAGCATGGGGAAAATGGGATCGTCTTGATTTGGAGCAACAATATCAGCTTCTGAATCATTTCGGCAGTCAGATCAATCCTCCGCAAGGTGAGGAATCCCTCGGAGATTCAGCGAAATAAAGTGCACGTTTTTTTCATTAATGCAAAAGCGCAGTAGAGATTTATCTGCGCTTTTGCTATAAATTTGGCAAAAGGTCTTGACAATATCCTCTGATCTGGTGTATAATATATTCATTGCCGCTGTGGTGGAATAGGCAGACACAAGGGACTTAAAATCCCTCGCTGGCGACAGCGTACCGGTTCAAGTCCGGTTAGCGGCACCAAACATAACTCCGCAAACGTAGTTATTTCGACGTTTGCGGAGTTGTTTTTTTATGCAAAAGTGCTTTTGGTCTTTGCTTGGTCTTTACAAAGGGTATGGTAAAGACCAAAGCCTATTTAAAAGCGAGAACGTTATTTTTTTCAAAAACCTATTGACATTTATCCGAATTAGGATTATAATACAAATTATCCGAGTTAGGATAAAAGAGGTGAGAATATGAAAATGCCTACCGTATTTGTGCTTACTGCATTTAACCAAGCCCACAAGAAAATGAACGTTATTTATCATAACTACGCCAAATCAGTGGGACTGTCGGATGCTGCCTTCTGGCTAATATATTCGCTTTATGAGCATGGCTATCCCTGCACTCAAAGAGAATTGTGCGAATCGTGGTTTTATGCACCGCAGACAATCAACTCCGCACTAAAGGCACTGGAGGAAAAGGGACTTATCACTCTTGAAGCATCTCCCAACAACCGCAAAAACAAACAGGTTCGTTTTACAGAAAGTGGAGATGAACTTGTCAGAGAAAAACTTGTCCCTCTTGTGCAGGCGGAGGAACGCTCCTTTGACCGTCTGGACGAAGAAGAACGAAGCCGCCTTCTGGAAATAACGCAGAAGCACATTGGAATTTTAGAAGAAGAAATAAACAATGCTAATCTCCAATAGAAAAGTGTATAAAAAATCAAGCAAACTCTTGCGTATATGGATTTTGCGCAGATTTTTTGTCTACACTTTAATTGGAGATTAGGATATACTGTCATCGGAGGACTGATCATAGCAATGGTCAAGTCGAGCAGAAGATGTCGGGTGAGCCCGGTTATTGTAACAGATAACCTGGCTCTTTTTGTTTTATAATAATTTCTAATTTAAAAGTGCACAAAAAATCAAGCAAAAGCTTGCATATATGGATTTTGCGCAGATTTTTTATCTGCACTTTGATTAGAAATTAGTATTAGAAAGGAAGTATTGTTATGAAAATCATTACTGTAAGCCGAGAATTTGGAAGCGGAGGACGAGAGCTTGGAAAGCGTCTGGCAGACGTTCTTGGTGTTCCGTGCTATGACCACGAAATTATTGATATGGTTGCCGAAAAATGCGGATATGACAAGAATTATGTTGCTCACGTTTCGGAAAAGGATATTCGAACATTTTATCCCTCAACCATCGGTCACCGTTTTATTGCACCGCACCCCACAGCACAGCAGCCTTTGAAAATTGCAGCTGAACAGCAGAATATCATCAGGCAGCTTGCCCAAAAAAGCGATTGCGTTACATAGATTTTTTTGTCCGTAAAGAAATAGGCGCACAGGCTTTCGCAAATGCGGCTTGGTTTTTGCTTGATATTTTAATTGTTGTAACATTCCTGAAATACGGCAGGAAAGAAATGCATGAGTCGGGTAAAAAGTATTTTATCCCATGGACGGTGCTTGTACTGGTATGAAGCTTTGTGTTACAGATACTTTTCATAGCTGAATTCGGAGATGTTGAAGGCGAAAAGTATTCCGCATATTTGCAGAATATCGCAATGAGTGCAGCATATCTGTATATGCTTCAACGTCGGCAGTCTTCAAAAGGTCAGACAATGCTGATAGCGGTTAGTAAATGTATCGGAACGCTATCACCCACTATTTTGGGAACAATACAAGGAAATTACTTTATTCTCATCACCGGAATTATTTGCTTTTTCTTTGATGTGATTTATATCTATTTTCTTTACAAAGTTAAGCAAAAAGAAAAGAATTCTCAAGTCATTATGTAACAAGCAAAAAGGGCGTTGCTGCTTTTCAGCGGTAACGCCCTTTTTCGTGTATGTCTACTTTGCGTGGTGTGTGCACCACGCAGTTGTTTTTTATAAAATGCTTTAACACGTTTACTCGTCAGACCGATTCAACGGAAGTACTTCAGCTACCGCATCCATAGCTGCTGCCTGCGCCGACTGGAACGAATGAGCATAAATCTGCAAAGTTGTTCCGGTAAGCCAATGCTTTAAATGCTGTTCGTCTTTGATTTTGTGCTGATTTTTAAAGAGTTTCAGAAACACTTCCTAAAAACATCTTCAGAATATTGCCTGTCAAGCGTATGCGATAAAGCTATCCGAGAAACCATATCTCGTATTCTTCTATGATAGCGTCAAAATCCGTAAGATCATCTTCTTTTTGTGTTTAAAAAAGCTTTTCACTTATAAAACGCTGTACAGAGTAAAAAAGTTCCGTATAATACAAAATAGTATAGCTCTCAGCAGGTTTACCGCATTAAATATATATTTACTAATTGAAAAATCCATCAAGCGCTTTTTCAGCAAAACGCACTATCTCATCCGCAGAATCAGCCGCAATACGGATACATACTCCCGATTCCGCTTTTGTGACCGCAGCTTCTATTCTGTCAAACTCGGGCAGTTCATCAATATCAAAGCCGTAAACGTAAAGCATCCCCATGTGCGTGTGCTTTTCAAAAAAACCGATACCCGAAAGCTCCGCTTCTTCCGGCGCAAGGCGAACGTTATCAAGAAATTTCAGCTTTTCGCCGATATAAACCGCTGTCCGTGAACGGTAGGAACTGAATTTAAAGCTTTCGTTCATAGCCGCTCTGCCGCAGGATAATATATCGCACATTGCAAAGCGTGAATTCTCCGCAAGATGGATCTCCGTCTGCGAATTGAACACGCTCTGACCGAACGGAATTACAGGACAAGGCATATAAAGCAGCTTTGCGCCCTCTTCAGCAGAAATATCTATCCGCTGCGAAGCACCGCTTTTTTCAGCCTTAAAGATCTTTGTGTAAGATTGTCCCGTGAATTTAAGCGCTGTGTCTTTTCCTGCGCTTATGCCGATATCGTATCGGTCGCCCTCAAGTATTCCTGCGCTGGCAGTCATCATCATTACTTCGGTATGGTCGTCACGGTAAAAAGGCTTTGCAATCTTTATCGGAGAGGTAAAACGGCTGTCGGAAATTACCGTCCGTCCGCCGTTATTCTCTGCCCGAAGATATAGTTCGCTCATTTTAAGTCCTCAAAAAGCACATTTTTCTTTATCCAATCAATAACGCTGTCAACTCCGTCAAGAGTCATAAGGTTAGTGAAAAGAAACGGTCTGTCCCCTCTCATACGCTTTGAATCGGAAGCCATAAC
>JBJFFR010000024.1:0-4697 GCA_051891935.1 Oscillospiraceae bacterium | reverse complement strand
GCTACCGCAAGAAGCTCTCCGGGTATCCCGACCTTTTGGAGAAATACAACAAGGCGTTTGACGAACGGCGTGAGAAAATTCGGGCTTTCAAGGGCGGTCTGACGGCAGGCAGCAGCACCAAAGATATTGACCGATACAATCAGATGTGCTTTGATGCTTGTCAGGATTTGCAGGATTTGGCTAAGCGGTTGAAAGATAACACAAAGTAAGATACTCCTATGTAAAATCACTGAAATCGTTTGACGGTCACTAAAATAAAGCAAGCACCGTCCGAATTGCTCCGAACGATGCTGTACATTTTATTTGTCCCTTTGTATCTGCCTATAAGCGATTGAATTACGTCACCAATGCCATTATTTTTGCCACAGAAAAGTGAGTTACATAGAATATTGCTCTGCATTACCGATTATGACTTGATATTTTCGAGTGCCGCTCATATGACAAAAAATCATCTGTTTTTTTCGGAAATAAATCTCTCATATACCCACTTACCACTTTCGGAAAGATCCTCTTCTATCCAACCTGAAAGCTTACTGTTATGCAGTGAAAAAACGCTACAGCTGTCGGGGGAGTTGGCAAGACTCCAGCACATATAGCTCAAATTGTATTTATCAATAAGCTCATACCATTTATTGCCTTCCTCGATATTTACATTCCCCCGTCCGCTTGCATCACATATATTAAATTCGCTTATAAATACGGGAAGACCGCCTTCAATGCACTTTTCGGCTCTGTCACGAAGCCATTGTGTATGCGTATCGGCATAAAAATGCAGTGCATACATCACATTATCATAATCGAGCGGAGTTTCAAGTGCCTTGTCGATTTCTTGGCTCCAGGTCGGCGTTCCGACAATGATAACTGCATCATTGTCATTGCTTTTTATAATGGGTATCACCTCATCGGCATATGATTTGATGTCGCTCCATTCTGCTGTGCTGTTCGGTTCATTGCATATTTCATAGATGATGTTGTCGTGATCCTTGTACAACTCTGTCATTTCCTCAAAAAAGCTTTTTGCTTCTTCTATATAAATATTCGGATCCTTGTCATTAAGAACGTGCCAGTCGATTATTACATACATTCCAAGCTCGTCCGCATAGCTTACGCCCGATTTTATAAGCTCCTTGAGCTGTTCCTTGTCGCCGTCTGTACAGTAGCCGCCGTTTTCATAGGTGTACATCGAAAGCCTTACACAGTTTGTGTTCCAGTCATTGAGAAGCGTAGCAAATGCTTCACGGTTCACATATTGCGGAAACCAGGCAAGTCCGTGAGTAGACATACCGTAAAGCCTGTATTTTTCTCCGTTCTTATCTACAAGCTCTGCACCGTTCACGCTTAATTTTCCGTGCTTTTCAAATGGCGTATTTTCAGATGATAATTCGTTTCTTACATCAGTATTTTCTGTCAAAGCGTCAGTTTCAAGAGTTTTCGCTTCTGACTGACCGCAGCCCGCAAGCAATAACACAATCGACAAAGATGTAACTGCAATGCTTTTTTTCATATAATTTCATTCCTTTCAGAAAAATGGCAATACCGAAGCGTATCCCGTTCGGTACTGCCATTAAGTTATCTAACGCACCATTCAACACAGCGTTTAAGCAACTTTAGATATTCGGGTTCGCTTAAATTCTCATACGAATGTCCGGGAGTAATACCTATGACCTTGCCTTTTCCGTAATTGTGATGCCATATCGCAGGCTGTCTGCCGTTCGGTGATACAGAATATCCTATGACATTTGTTTCACCTTTTATTTCTATCTGATAATGTTCATCGGGATAAGAAAATGTGAACGGCTTTATTCCATATGTCAGTTCACTGTCCGAGGGTTCTAAGGAAACTGTGCATTGAGGCGGATGCATGACAAAAAACGCTCTCAAAATGTTCTTTGTTATGAAATGCTCCTCGGGAATATCCGCAAGTCCGCAATGAACAGCCATAAAACCCATTCCAAGTTCTTTTATACAAATATCAAGAGTGGCTGTCCATTTATCATCACACCAAATAGGAGTCGGTATCTGATCGTTTTCGATAACATCTTTGAACGAAATGAACAGATCGGGAGCATTTTCAGCCGAAAGCTCCTTTGGATTTTCCGTAACGATCATATCCCATTTGCTTTCATCAAAAATACTGCCGAGAACGGGTGTGATAGAATCTGTCGGATGCCAATAATCTCCTGTCAGCACAAGCACTTTTTTCTTCATAATAATCCTCACTTTTCAAAACCTTTCGGTGCTGCGACTTCATAATCCTCTTCGGAATTTATCGCCCTCATCATAGCTGCGATAAGCTCGGGTTCGGTTATTTCAAGTGATGTCCTGTTTATTATGCCGAAGCCCTTATCGCCGTTCCAGCCGTTGTCCCAGTAAACAGGCACGCACCCATTATTCTTTGCAGCCTTTACAACATATTCTGTCCAGTAGCATCTGAAACCGCTGAAGCTGTCGCTGATATGAGCCTTGTTCTGAACTCCCATTTCACCGATAACAACGGGGTAGCCCTTGCTTACAAATACATCGTTAAGCTTTTTCATCGTGCTGTCAACATAATCCTCCTGTCCCCAGTTGTCATAGTTTTCAACGGCATATTTGCCCCACTGTGTTTTGGCAGATGTTCTGTTTTCATCAAGAGTGAAATTATATGGGTCATAATAATGGACAGATATCATTAATCTGTTCTCCGCCGCTTTGCAGTATTTGTCCTCGGGGATAACAAAGCCGTAATCGCCTACGGTGTATTCGATATTTGTATTCCAACCGGGAAGAAGAAGCCAACGTTTTTCATTGTTTGAACCTGTTTTTCTTACCGTATCAACAAATATCTGATTATACTCATTTATGTTTTTGTAGCCTTCTGCGTTCGGTTTTCCGTAAGTGTTGTCAAATTCCTCGTTCATTGATTCAAAGATAAGATGCTCGTCATAATCCTTGAAGCGTTCTGCTATCTGTGCCCAGACCTTTTCATATTTGTCCTTTATCTCGTCCTGATTTTCGTCAACACAAAGCAACCAGCTTTTGTCGACCGTGTAATATCCGTCGCCGTGTATGTTGATTATCGCATACAAATCGTTGCCCACAACATAATCAACGACCTCTTGCACTCTGTCAAGCCAATCCTTGTCGATGGTATACTCCGGGGCAGCGCCTATCTTCAGAAGATATGAAACGGGTATCCTCACTGTATTAAACCCCTGCTCTTTGACCGTTTTAATGAGATCCTCGGTGATAACGGGATTTCCCCAGGCTGTTTCGGACGGTATACCTGCATTTGAAGCTTCAAGCTGATTGCCAAGATCCCAGCCCATTCCCATTGCCTTGGTTATTTCCTCCTGACCAAGCTCATTCCATTCCGCGTCCGAAGTGGGGACAGCTGTACTTGTATTGTCTGCTGCCGAAATATCATTTCCTGTTCCGCAGCCTGCCAAGCTCAGAATGCAAGCCGACGCTATTGCTGCTGAACACAGCTTTTTCATTAACGCAGTGACATTTTTCATAAAAAATCCCCCCGATATTTGGAATAATATTGTGACCTATAATAATTATTATACTATTAGTACGGGAGTATTTATATAATAATTGCGACATTATTTATAATTAAAGCGACAAGTTTTTATGTTTTTCACGATATTTAACCGGTGAAATACCTGTGCTTTCTCTGAAAAGCTTTGTGAAATAGCTCTGGTCGGAATAACCGCATCTTTCGCATATCTGTAGCATTGACAGTGTTGTTTCACGCATAAGCTTCTTGGCATAGTCTATTCTTACCTTCATAAGATATTTTGTGGGTGTAGTGTCAAGTATATCTGAAAAGCAACGCTGACATTCTCTTACACTTATTGATGCACTGGCTGCGATATCGGAAGCCTTTATATTCATATAGAAGTTGCTTTTTATGAAATCTGTCATTTTTCTGACCATATTTATCTTTGAATCCGAATTGCCGTCCGCCGTGGCATTGTCAAGCTCTGACATTAAATTTATTGCAAGGATCAATTCGGAAATTAACGCTCTGACTTTTAATTCATAGCCGTAGCCCGTGTTTTCAAGCAGTTCACAGGTCTGTTTTATAAGATCAACGCAGCTTTGCTGTTCCGCATTCTTCGCTCTGAAAATGATATGTGAAAAATCGGGTGTCTCCACTATGGGTTTAAGATATTTTTCGTACAAAAGCTCATCATAACCGCTAATAATCGCCGCACCAAAAAGTACATTAGGCATAACACATTCCATATCAGCGACCCCGCTCTCATAATTATGCACTGTGCAGCTGTTTATAAATGCTCCGTCACCCTCTTCAAGAGAATATTCGTTGCTGTTTATGTACATACGGATGCTGCCCTTTTTTACATAGACAACTTCAAATTCATCATGCCAATGTGGGATGTAGGAACTGTTTTTATACACATCAACAAAGAAAGAATAGCTCATACCGTTAAGCTTGTGATTGTCTGTTTCACGCAAATTCAGATCAATTTCCAAACCGGACTGATTATTAGTTTTCGCACTGTCTTTCATTTTATCAGCCTTTCGTTTTATATGTTAATATTATATAGCATATAAACAGATTTTTCAAGTCATTTTATGCATCGGTATAAAGCCTAAATAAGGACTATGCAAAATATACATAGTCCTTATTTTACTAAACAACGTAAAATCGGCTTTTTTGACCGTTGATATCTTGTGATTATGGGCGT
>JBJFFR010000023.1:0-23568 GCA_051891935.1 Oscillospiraceae bacterium | reverse complement strand
CTCCCTTGAAAGGCATACAGCCTTACTGCGGTCGTCATCCTTGACTTGGATTATTCTATCTGTCGGCTTTGTCTATAGAATGATTTGATATTAGTATAAAATTATCGTTTTGGAGGCAAAAATTATGTCACAGGAATTTATCGTTGAAACATCCGCACGTCACGTTCACGTTACCGAGGAAGCTCTTGAAGTTCTTTTTGGCAAGGGTCACGCTCTCACCAAGAAAAAGGATCTTTCGCAGCCGGGTCAGTACGCTTGCGAAGAGCGTGTTGAAGTTGTAGGCCCCAAGAAGTCCCTTGCAGGCGTTTCAATCCTCGGTCCCTGCAGAAAGTCCAATCAGGTTGAGCTTTCCGCTACCGACGCACGTTCTATCGGCATTGCTGCTCCTATCAGGGAGAGCGGCGACACAGCAGGTTCGGGTGCTTGCAAGCTTGTAGGCCCCTGCGGCGAGGTTGAGCTCAACGAAGGCGTTATCGTTGCAAAAAGACACATCCACCTCACGACAGCCGATGCTGAAGAGCTTGGCGTTAAGGACAAGGATGTTGTTTGGGTAAAGGTTGAAACTCCCGAGAGAAAGGCTGTCCTCGGCGATGTTGTTTGCAGAGTTTCCGATTCTTATGCAAGAGCAATGCACATCGACACGGATGAAGCTAACGCTATCGGTGCTGTTCCCAATCTCACAGGCATTATTGTTAAGCTTTGATTTGATACTTTAGTATTACATATTCGGAGAATTGAATAAATCTTTATTTCTTCGATACATTAAAACGGGCGGATATGGAATCTGCCCGTTTTTCATAGCTGTTTTAATAAAAATTTTGGTTTCGCAAAAAAACTTGTATGTGACAGATTTCCATCGCAATATAAATCAAATTTCACATATCTTTATTCAGCACAAGTAGCTGAACGCCAATACCCCAAGCGGAAAAGCAACTTAATAGTCCATATAGTTTGGCCGGAGAAGAGAGGGATAAAGGAAAGATGAGTGCAAAGTGTATAAATACACTTAAGGGAAGACCATAAGGAGAGGGGGGAGATGTCGGCGAATGTTAGCTATGGTAATGCTCCCCCCTCTCCTTTTGGTTTTCCCTTTGCAGAGTGCTCCACGAAACAAGACGGCTAATGTTTTTTAGGTAAGAATAAAGATACTGCGTTACCGTTTGTAACCTACAGCTGTTCCGTTGTGTGAAAACACACTCGCTTTGCTCGCTGTTTTCACATTCATACTGCACAGCTGTTCATATTTCGTCTGACAGTAAATATACTCACTTCGTTCGTATATTTGCTGTCAGAGGATAGTTGTTCCGATAATAAAGAATTAGCGCAATTCACGATTCTTGGGTTTACAGAACGATTTCTCACGTTCTGTTTTAGCTTTTTTTCGTGAATTGCGCTTTTTGATTTGTTAGTGATTTCGCTTTTTATGCAAATTATATGCTAAAGTTTAGGGTGTTTCGCTTCTGCGGAAGCGACAAGGGACGCTGTCCCCTTGACCCCTGCCACCCTTTAAAAAGCGTGGACGTAAACTTTAGTTTTTTACAATTGTACTTACTTTGTGAAAAATCTCTGCGAAACGGAATAGCTTTCCTTTGGTTCAAGCTCAAAATAGCCGCTCTTTTCATACGGCATATCGAGGTTAGCGGCGTTGACCTGTGCGGTCATCGGCTCGGGGCAGAAGTAGCCCTTGAAGCCCTCGTGATTCCAGACGATCCAGAACATATAATCGTCATCTACTTCATAGCAGATGCGCTTGCCGCTTGCCTTATCGGTCATAACGCAGCCGTAGAAGTCCTCTCCGTCGAGCTTTACCGTGCCTGCGGTGTACATATCGTTGCAGATATCGGTAAGAACGGGGCATTTTGTGCCGTTGACATACTCCATATCATAGTCGGAAAGTGCAAGCTGTCTGCCGTTCGGGAGCCAGCGTTTTTTATTGAACTGGAGCTTCTTTACCGCAGGGACTTGGAGTGTGATATCCTCCTGCTTTGCGCCGTCAACGAACGGAGCGTTGATAGTCGTATGCGTTGCGATTGAGATCGGCATCATCACCTTTGAGCAGTTTTTAATTGTGAGCGTATGTGTAAGTCCCTTTGCGGAAAGGTCGATCGTGATCTCGGCGGTGAATTTTATCGGGAAGCAATTGAAGAAAAAGTCGTTTTCATCGTATTTATATGTAGTTGTAACGAAAGCGTGATTTTCGTCTGCGCCCATTTCCTTTACCTTGTGGACACGCTTATGGAGGAAGCCGTGGAGGTGGTTTTTGAAGCGTGTTTCGTTCTCGGGAAGGTAATAAACGGCGTCCGAGGTGCGGAGCACTCCCCTGTCGTGACGGTTCGGAAGATAGAGCGTCGGAAGTCCCCAGATCTCGGGCGACTGCATAAATTCGGCGATCGTCAGGTCGTCCGAATAGCGGAAGATCTCCATTCCCTTATCCTCGTCACGGAAACGCATAACGTTTGAACCGAGCGTTGGCATTACAAAAGCGTGATAGCCGCCGAACCACAGCTCGACTGCGTCTGCGCCCTTAAATTTAGTCATTTCAGCACTGCTTTTTGACATTTTCATCATTCCTTTTATATAAGATTAGGATTCATATTCTCTGACACGGAGCGGTATGCCGATGCTCATTGCAAGAGCCTTTGCACGGCTTATATCCTCGGGAGGGATAACGTCAACGACCGTGAAAACGACCTGCGGAATGTAGGTCTTGCAGTCCGCAGCGAACGCAAGCATTGAATCAAAGGCGTCGTCCCACTTCGGACGGGTAACCTCGTTGTATTTTTCCTTGCAGTAGGAATTGAGCGAGATAGAAACGATATCGACTGCGCCCTGCAGGAGCTTTGCCGTGGGAACGCCGTGTATCCTGTCGCCAAGTCCGTTCGTGTTAAGTCGGACGGTCACATCGCCGTATGTTGCCTTGACGAATTCGCCGACAGCGACGACCTCGTTCACCCTCTCCATTGGTTCGCCGTAGCCGCAGAACACGACTTCCTTATACTTTGACATATCGACCTTTGCAAAAGCCGCTTTTATCTCGTCAAGAGAGGGTTCGTGTTCAAGCCAAAGGCTGTCGCTGCCGTATGCGCCATCGCCGTTGTGACGGATACAGAACGTACAGTTGCAGGGACATTTATTTGTGAGGTTGATGTAGAGCTTTCCGCCTACATCGTAGAGTATTGTCATTCTTTTTTTCATTTACAAAGCCTTACTTTTTATCAATCTTTAAGGATATATCAAACGCCTTGACGGAATGTGTGAGCGCACCGACGGAAACGATGTCAACACCCGTAGCTGCGACCTCTGCCATATTGTCAAGAGTAACATTGCCCGAAGCTTCGAGAACGGCTTTTCCGTCTGCGATAGCAACGCACTTTTTCATCTGCTCGCAGGTCATATTGTCGAGCATGATAACGTCTGCATTGCAGGCAAGCGCTTCACGAAGCTCGTCCTCGTTGCGGACTTCGACTTCGATCTTTATCATGTGACCCATTCTGCTGCGGAGAGCTTCAACAGCCTTTGTGATGCTGCCGTAAGCGTCGATGTGGTTGTCCTTGAGCATTGCGCCGTCGGAGAGATTATAGCGGTGATTCTTGCCGCCGCCGACCGTTACGGCATACTTTTCAATTGCACGAAGTCCCGGGAGGGTCTTTCTCGTTTCGGTAACGTGAGCCTTTGTGCCCTTGCAGCACTCGGCATATTTTGCGGTTTCGGTTGCGATACCCGACATATGCTGGAGAATGTTGAGAGAGGTTCTCTCGGCTTTGAGAATAGCCTTTGTCCTGCCCGTTACAACTGCGATAACATCGCCCTTTTCGACCTTGCCGCCGTCCTTGATGTTGATCTGAACGGAAACGTCCTTATCGAGCATCTCAAAAACACGGACTGCGATGTCTATGCCGCAGAGAACGCCGCTTGCCTTTGCAACAAAACGAGCGGTCGAAACATCATCATCGTCAAGAAGATAATCGGTAGCCGCATCGACATAATTGATGTCCTCACGCAGCGCACGTTCGATTATCTCATCTGTGATAAACTGTGGT
Source organism: Oscillospiraceae bacterium (assembly GCA_051891935.1). Lineage (GTDB taxonomy): Bacteria > Bacillota > Clostridia > Oscillospirales > Ruminococcaceae > UMGS363. The sequence goes on along the minus strand of JBJFFR010000023.1, from coordinate 19,528 downwards.
AAATTCATTTTATATAAGCTCCTTTATGGATGAATTTTCATGGTAATATCGGACATTGTTCCTGATTTTTAAAGCTTCGGTGATCCCAGCTCGTTATAAGCAGGCTAAACGAATAAGAACCGTCTGATAAATATACCTTTGTAAAAATCGAAACGCCATCCTTTTTGCAGTAGTCGCTGTTTTCGTCTATCTCCCAGTCATCAGCGGAAAAATCGTAAGCAGCGCTGAAAAATTTAATCATTCTATCCCTTAAAGCAGTACATTCCTCTTCGTTCAAATGAAGGGCATAAAGCGCAACTTCGTCCAATCCGCTTTCGCCGTAAGTGAACATCGCACCGTCAAACTTTTCGTCAATATCAACGGAAATATCATCATATATGCTGTAAAAAGGGGTGAGCGTATCTTCAACAAACTCCGCATCAACAGCAGCTTCGGCTTCACTTCTGATCATTCCAAATTTCAGCTTTGAAAGGCAAAGCTCGGCATTTTCGTCAAGCTCAACGCTGTCTGTTTCGGGGGCAGGCTCGGAATTAAATACAAAACCAAGCGTAGGTTCGCCCTCGACAGATACTACCTCGGGTGTAACAATACAGTTCGCCGTACCCATCATTCGTGAGTACGCTTCTTCCTCTTCCTTTGTACGGGAGCTGCTTGCTTCAAGCGGGATATTATCAGCGTTTTCCGCAGAAGTGAGCTGTTTTGCGCCCGAATCGCCTGCGTAAGAACCCTGTGCATCGCCTGAATCAGAGCCGTGAAAAAGGATCCCGCCTTCCCCGTCCTGTGCAGTAATTTCCTCGGAAGCAAGTACAGTCTGTGCCTGTTCGGTATCGTCCTTGTCTGTTCCGCAGGCGGTGAGAAGAAGCACAGAAAGGATTATGGCAGCTGTAAGCTTTTTCATAAGCCGCTCCTTAAAGCTCGTCAACAACGCTGAACGCCTTGCATATACTGTCCTGAATGAGCAGATCGGCTGCGCTGTCCTTCGGGGTCGGAGTTTTATTTATAAGCACAAGATGATCGCCCTTGAAATAGTCGATAAGTCCGCAGGCAGGATATACCGTCAGCGAGGTTCCGCCGATAATGAGCATATCTGCTTCGGAAATCGCCTTGACAGCTCCGTTTACGGTGTTCTGATTAAGCCCCTCCTCGTAAAGCACAACATCGGGCTTTACAAGTCCGCCGCATTTAAGGCACGGCGGAGGACCGTCAACGCTCTTTATGTATTCCGCAGTGTGATTTTCTCCGCAGCGCAGACAGTAATTGCGGTGGACAGAGCCGTGAAGCTCATAGACCGTCTTGCTTCCTGCGGCATAATGCAGACCGTCAATGTTCTGCGTAACGACAGCCGTCAGCTTTCCCATCTGTTCAAGCTTTGCGAGCGCATAGTGAGCAGAGTTCGGCTTTGCGTCAAGGCAGAGCATCTTTTCACGGTAGAATTCATAAAAATCCGCAAGGTGGTTGACGTAAAACGATCTGCTCAGGATCGTTTCGGGCGGATATTTGTATTTCTGGTTGTAAAGTCCGTCAACGCTTCGGAAGTCGGGTATTCCGCTCTCGGTCGAAACGCCTGCACCGCCGAAAAATACGATCTTTTCCGCTTCAATTATCCATTTTTTGAACTGCTCCAATTTTTCGTCCATATAAACCTCTTTTCGTCCTACGGCATAATAATTAAAACGCAGAATTCGGAATTAGTTTCAAAATTCCTAAAACACAATTTGTACAGAATTAAAAAATTACGCATTGTCGGGTGTATCGGGACGGGAAACCCGTCCCCTACATTTTAATGCAAATTAATAACTACGCATTGTCGGGTGTATCGGGACGGGAAACCCGTCCCCTACATAGTTTTACAAATTATGTGAAATAAAACAATTACGCATTATTAAGGTATGTGCAAAATCTGAACCTTATCCCCTCGTGTTCACGTTCGTCCGAACATTCGGAAAGCTTCCATTCGGGGAGCTTGTCAAGGTCGGGGAAAAACACCTCGGCATTTGCGTGAGCGTCTATCTTCGTGATAAGAACCTTTTTGCAGTACGGAAGGAGCTGACGGTATATCTCACCGCCGCCGCAGACGAAGAATTCCTCATCACCGTCGGCAAGCTTCACGGCTTCTTCAACGCTGTGCACGACCTCAACACCCTCGGGAGCGAAGCCCTCATCCCTTGAAAGAACGATATTGCGCCTGTCCTTGAACGGCTTTCCGTTCGGCAGAGAGTCAAGCGTTTTTCTTCCCATTATAACAGCGTGGTGAAGCGTTGTGCTGCGGAAAAACTTCATATCCTCGGGAATATGGAAAAGCAGATCCCCGTTTTTGCCGATGCCATAATCAGCGTCAGCCGCAACGATCGCAGTAAGCATCTGTCCGTCTGCCTCCTTTTTATATGGCAACTTCGATCTTGAAATCGCCGTCGTGATATCTGTAACCGTCGAGCGAAAAGCTGTCGGGCGTGAATTTATAGAAATCGTCAATGCTCTTGTCAATGTTGAATTTCGGAGCATCGTAGGGTTCGTTTTTGATAATTTCCTTAATGATAGGAACGTGCCTGTCATAAATATGAGCGTTTGCGATAACGTGAACAAGCTCGCCCGGTTCAAGTCCGCTCACCTGCGCAAGCATATAAACAAGTACGGCGTACTGGCAAACGTTCCAGTTGTTCGCCGTGAGCATATCCTGCGAACGCTGGTTGAGAAGAGCGTTGAGCTTTCCGCCCGAAACGTTGAAGGTCATGCTGTATGCGCAGGGGTAAAGTCCCATTTCCGAAAGGTCGTGGTGATTGTAAAGATTCGTGATGATACGTCTGCTTGACGGGTTGTTTTTGAGATCGTAAAGCACACGGTCAACCTGGTCGAAATCGCCCTCGGGGTAGTGATGCTTGACGCCGAGCTGATAGCCGTAAGCCTTGCCGATAGAGCCGTTTTCGTCAGCCCAGCTGTCCCAGATATGAGCGCCAAGGTCAGCGATATTGTTGGATTTTTTCTGCCATATCCAAAGAAGCTCCTTGACAGCGGTTTTAAGATATGTACGTCTTAAGGTTATTATCGGGAACTCCTTTGAGAGATCGTAGCGGTTGACAACGCTGAAAAGGCTGACGGTATGCGCAGGGGTACCGTCCTCCCACTTGGGTCTGACGTCCATTTCGGTGTCCCAAGTGCCGTTTTCGAGTATATCCTTAACATTATTTATAAAAATCTGATCTGCGTAGCTCATTTTGTAATAATTCCTTTAACAAATACTTATAAATTATTATAACATGATATAAAAGAAAAATCAATAGAAAAGGTGAACTTTTTTAAGGAAGTTGGGTAAGTTGAGTAAGTTGAGGAAACACACGCGAAGCGCCCAAAAGTTTCGTCCACCTTTTCAAAGGTGGTGGGTGTCCAGAGGGCAAAGCCCTTTGGTCGCTTCCGCAGAAGCGAAACACTCTAAACTTTAGCGAAATGCTTTCAGCAATAGCATAATAACTAACAGATAAAAAGCGCAATTCACGATCAAAAGGTTAAATCAGAATATGAGAAATCATTCTGTAAACCGAAAATTCGTGAATTGCGCAAATTCTATTTTATTGGAACAACTATCCTCTGACATCAAATATACGAACGAAGTGAGTATATTTGATGTCAGACGAAATATGAACAGCTATGGGAAATGACTGTGAAAACAATGAGCAAAGCGAATGTGTTTTCACACAACGGAACAAATCATGGGTTACGAACGGTAAACAGGACGAGCAGAGAAAATGAGAATACTTGTAGGGGCGGATTCCATATCCGCCCGTTAATAATGCTGTTTTAAACGAAAAAAACTATTTATACCAAAAAATTTTGTAGGGGACGGGTTTCCCGTCCCACAGCTGTACATTTTGGCATAGGATAAAATGAAACAATGCGGCTGTCATTTATTTGGGAGAATATAGATTCTGCGTTACCGTTCGTAACCTACAGCTTGTTCCGTTGTGTGAAAACACGCTCGCTTTGCTCGCTGTTTTCACGTTCATATTGAATAGCTGTTCATATTGAGTTGAAGCGTAAATTCGCTCACTGCGTTCGTGTATTTACGCTTCAAGGATAGTTGTTCCGATAAGAAAGAACAAGCGCAATTCACGAAATTTTTGTTTACGAAAATGATTTCTCATATTTCGTTTCCGTTTCTTTTCGTGAATTGCGCTTTTTGATTTGTTAGTGATTTCGCTATTTATGCAAATGTTTAGCTAAAGTTTAGGGTATTTCGCTCTCTGCGGAGAGCGATTCGGTGGCTCCTCGCCCCCGAAACCCCTCGCCAGCTGTGCTCAGCTGGATCAGCTGCTTGGCTTAGCATTTACTAAAAATGCAGTTTTCTTAATTCTCCGTAAGTATCGCATCAATTGCTTTATCCGTACTCCAGAAGAACTTATCGCTGCCGACATCTGCACTTAATCCGCAGCGGTCGATCATTTCCATTACCGGCGGCTGTATTGCGGTAAAGAACACCATTACGTCCTTCTTTGAAAGCTCGGAAACGATCTCCTGCAATGCTTGCACTCCGCTTGCGTCTGCGAACGGCACGCCTCGCATTGAGAGGATGATTATTTCACGGTCTGCTATTTCTGCAAGCCTGTCCTCGAGGATATTCGCTGTTCCGAAATAGAGCGGTCCTGTCATATATACAACGGCTGTTCTCTTATCCTTGAGGTGGTCGGGATGGTTCGGGAGTCTTTCGGGATCGACTTCCGAAACGCTGATCTGCATATCCGATACTTTGAGTACGAACATTACGACCGAGAAGAGTATGCCGATAAGGATCGCTATTGTAAGGTCAAAGATGACTGTTGCAACCATTGTAAGGATAAACTGTGCCATCTGTGTTTTGATCTTTCTTGTGAAGATGCCCTTGATGACCTTCCAGTCGTTCATTCTCCACGCTGTCATAAGAAGCACGCCTGCGAGTGCTGCGAGCGGTATTCTTGAGATGACGGGAGCGAGGAAGAACATTGCTGCGAGGAGTACAACGGAGTGGAAAACGCTTGTAATTCTTGTTTTTCCGCCCGATTTTATAGCAACGGCTGTTCTTGCGATCGCTGCTGTTGCAGGGACGCCGCCGAAGAACGGGATAACGATATTACCGATGCCCTGTGCGAGAAGCTCCTGGTTTGCGTCAAGCTTTTCGTCCTTCATTCTTCCTGCAGAAGCGCCGCAGAGCAGGCTTTCGATAAGTCCGAGAGCTGCGATAGAGATCGCAGGAACGATGAGAGCTTCGATCTGCGGTATTGTGATAGCGGAAATGTCAAGTCTGTCGGGGAGGAAGATGCTCTTCGGTATTTCTCCAACCTGCTTAACGTCAAAGCCGAAGATGAACTCTGCCACGGTTGCGAGTATTATCGCTGCGAGCGAGCCGGGGAAATACTGGTTTATCTTTTTCGGATAAACTGCCATAAACACGACAACTGCAGCTGCGATAAGAAATGCTGTGAGGTCGAAGTGCTGTTCAAGCGTAAAGTAGCTGGCCGTTTTTGAGATCGTGGATTCGCCTTCGCAGACAAGTCCTGTGAAGTTGCCGATCTGACCGAAAGCGATGATGATCGCAATGCCCGAGGTAAAGCCTGTGATAACGGGCAGCGGTATGTAGGAAACGATCTTTCCGAGCTTTAAAAGTCCGCATACAAGCAGGATAACACCCGACATAAGACTTGCGATGAAAACGCCCTGCAGCTCATATTTTGCAACGAGTGAGAGCAGGATAGCTGTCATTGCTCCTGTCGGTCCGCTTATCTGATAAGAGCCGCCCGAAAGTGCGCCGATGACTATACCTGCGATGATAGCTGTAACAAGACCTGCTGCGGCGGTTGCGCCCGAGGAAACTCCGAATGCAAGCGCAAGCGGAAGTGCGACAGCTGCAACGGTTACGCCTGCGAGTGCGTCCTTTGCAAAAGCGCCTGCGTTATATCCGCTGAATTCGTTCTTGAGTCTTGTTCCGTAATTTTTGAAGATATTCAAGAAAAAACACCCCTTAATTCTAATAAATCGGTGAAAATCCGACCTTTCTATTTTACTCCAAATTTCGGGAAAACACAAGTAGAATTGTTTCCGCTTTGCTTGAAAGAAATTGTGCAAAACTACGAATCACAGGTCAATGCTTACCTCATCCAGCGTTATAACATAGTCGGAATTGTATATCTCTTTGAGGGTTTCAATGTCGTTGTGGTCGGTGATATACTCGGTGTGCCAGGTCATGAACCATGCCCAGTTTGCATTTTCTTTTGTAAGCTGCTCGACAGTAGGAACTCTTCCGCACTCGTGGAAACAAATCGGCATTTTATCTCCGACTACCTTGCTAACATTTTTGTACAGATCACCGTTTGCGCCGTCCTTATAGGAATCTGCGCCTGCGATATCAACATATTCATTGCCGGGATACCAGCTTTCATAGCCTTTGCCGTTACCCGAATAGCCGAGCACCCAGATAAGGTTGTCAAGCTCCCAATAATTTGTATAGCGGTCGTACATCAATTTCCAGAGCTTTTTGAAATTCTCCGAGCCGCCTTTGCCCCACCAGAACCACTTGCCATCGAACTCGTGGAAGGGACGCCACAGAACGGGTATGTTCTGCTCCTGCAGCTTTTTCAGTGATTCGGCGCCCTTATCCATACCTTTTATAAGCGTTTCGTACTCGGGTGTGCCCTCGGTGAGAGCCTTATCCCAGTCCTTTATCTCGGTATTCATCGACTCCGACCAGCTTCCGCTGAAGTCGCAGCCGCAATGCCAGCAGATCGTTACGATGCCGCCCTTGTCGTACCAATCCTTTGCACGTTTATTTACGCCGTCAAAGTCGTCGTTCATATAGTCAAGACCTCGGATGGCAGGATATTTTCCCGTATTCTTATAAATGTAGTCGAACTCATACTGATCGCTGCCCATCCATGTTGACTCCTGCTGTCCCGAGAGGATGTTTTTGCCGTAAACATCGCAGATATAGTCAAAAAGTGCGGCTGCTTCCTTTGTTGCATCGGGGTTTGAGAGCGTGAGCTTATCCGTTTGAACGGCGGAAACCTCTGCTGCATCAGTTTGAATTGCGGAATCGGTTTTTGCTGTGCAGGCGGTCATTGACAACGCAATACAAAATGCACAGACAAGTGAAATTATTCTTTTCATAGACATTCTCCTTTGCAGGTTTTTCCTAATTATAACAATTTATACAGATCAATTTCAACAATAAATAATGAACGAAGTACGGTATTTCAATGAGTAAACAAACAATGAAATTTCCATGAAAACATGGTCGTAATCGGCGTAATTTTTTGTAGGGGACGGGTCGCCCGTCCCGTTTTTTGAATGGTATTGGTGACAACGGGACGGGAAACCCGTCCCCCACAATAGTTTGTTAATAAATTTGCAAAAAATAGTTTACTCGTTGAAATACCGTGATGAACGAAGCAAAAAAAATTGCAATATCCGATTATTTGTAGTATAATAATTTATACAATTAATCTTATCGGGGTACAAAAATGGAAAAGTTTCATCTTACGCCTGCGCAGAAAAATATTGACGATATGCAGCGATTTTACAGCGGCACGGCGATATCCGTTCTGTGCGGAGCGGTGATATTTGAAGAAAAGCTTGATGCAAAGCTGCTTTTGCAGGCGGCACGGCTTGTTATAAAACGTCAGGAGGCACTTCGTCTGCGGTTCTGTTTGGAAAACGGCAGGACAATGCAGTTTGTTTCGTCCGAGGGCGGAAATGACATAGCTTTTGCGGAATTTCATGATGAGAGCGAGCTTCGCGGCTACTGTGAAGCGCAGGCGCAAATACCGTTTCCATTCGGCGGTGAGATGTTCCGAATGACGGTTTTCACTCTGCCCGAAAGCGTTGGGATAATGCTCTGCGCAAGTCATCTTATCGCAGACGCTTGGACTTACAGCGTTCTTGCGCACGATGTTTATGATATTTACAATAAGATATCACTCGGGGAAAATGCAGACGTTGAAGTGCAGAGCTACACGGCGGCAATCGAGCGCAGGAGCAGCGCAAAGGCACTTGAAAAGCAGGACGGCGACTTGAAATTTTGGGTAAAAAAATACGCCGGCGGTGTTTCCCCAACGCCCGTCAGGACTTACCGAAAAGAGGAAACGAACGCTGCTGCGGAGCGGTTCACGGTGAAGCTGCCGTGCGAAATTTTGGCGGCGGTAAAGGAATTCTGCGGACAAAGCGGAGCTTCCGAGGCGGTCGTTTTTGAATCTGTGCTGATGATATATCTTTCAAAGATAAACGGCGGCGGAAAAGTGACTATTGGCGTTCCCGTTCTCGGCAGGAGCGGCGCAAAGGAAAAAAATCTTGCGGGAATGTTCATTTCGACCCTGCCGCTGACGGTCGAAGTCGGCGATGATACAGCCGAGCTTTTTGCGCGCATTTCGGACGGTCACAAGGATATCTTCCGTCACCGTGATGCGGCATTGAGCGATATTTCGCACGGTTTAAAGTCAACTGCACGATTTTTTGATGTGGCTTTCAGCTTTCAGAACGCACGGACGGATATCCCGGCGAGGACGGAATGGTTCGGGAACGGTTCGCTTGAAGTTCCGCTCTCCGTTCACATCGACGACCGTGACAGCAGCGGTTCATACACGCTGACCATTGATTTCCGCACGGCTGTTTTTTCGCAGCGCAGTGAAGTTGAATTGCTTGCGCAGCGTTTTATACATATATTAAAACAAATCGTTTCGGGCAAGGCTGTCGGGAAGATATCCGTTCTTCCCGATGATGAATTTGATATGCTGATAAGGCGGTTCAATGCTACCGATATCGGGTTTTCATCGGACAAATGCGTTCACGAGGCTTTCTCCGAGCTTGCGGCGAAGATGCCCGAAAGGACGGCGCTTGTTTTCCGAGGTGAAAGCTTTACTTACGGCAAGCTTGATGCAATGTCGGACGCACTTGCGGCTTATCTTCGCAGCAAAGGCATATCGCGCGGTGATATTGTGCCGATAATTTCACGCAGAAGTCCGTACCTTATTGTGTCAATGCTTGCGGTGATGAAAACGGGCGGTGCGTATATGCCCGTTTCGCCCGATCATCCGAGCGAGCGCATTGAATTTATGATGCAAAGCGTCAGAGCAAGCCTTGCACTGACTTACGGATATGATATTTCCGAGGGAATAAGGCTTGACGAGTTCGATTATTCCTGCGTTTACGACGCTTTGCCCGTGAAAGCTTCGCCCGAGGATATTTGCTATATAATTTTCACATCGGGTTCAACGGGCAAGCCTAAAGGCACGGCGATAACGCACAGAAACGTTATGAACTACTGCTCGGCGAACCGTTTCAACGTTGTCGGAAAAATTCTCGGCGAGGATATTCGGAGCATTGTTTCGGTTACGGACATTGTATTCGATATTTTTGTGACGGAGAGCATTCTGCCGCTTTTGAACGGGATAACTATTTACCTTGCCGATGAGGAGCAGGCGGTTTCGCAGAGGGCACTCGGCAGGCTTATTGAAGAAAGCGGCGCACAGGGCATTCAGACAACGCCGACAAAGATGCGAAGCTACCTTTTTGACGACAGCTGTCTTGGCTATCTTTCAAGGCTTAAGGCGATAATTCTCGGTGGCGAGGAGTTTTCATCGTCACTTTACGTCAAGCTGAAAAAACTTTCGGACGCAAAGATTTACAACATTTACGGTCCTGCGGAAACGACTGTTTGGTCGGCGCTCACGGAGATAAACAGTGATGATATAACGATAGGAAAGCCTATCGCAAACACTCGGATATATATTCTTGACGAAGACTTGAAGCCTGTTCCCGTCGGCATCGGCGGCGAGATATTCATTTCGGGAAGCGGCGTTGGCAAGGGTTACATTGGCGAGGAAAAGCTGACGGCGGAGAAGTTCCTCCCCGACCCGTTTTTTGACGGCGAAACGATGTACCGCACGGGCGATCTGGGACTTATACGCACTGACGGGGACATTGAATTTCTCGGGCGAAAGGACTTTCAGATAAAGCTCCGAGGACTTCGCATCGAACTTGGCGAAATTGAAAATGTTATCTGTTCATTCGATGGGATCGAGAATGCCGCCGTGGTTTGCAGGACGGACGGCAGGGGCGAGAAATATCTTGCGGCGTTTTACTCGGGCGAATGTGATGAAAAGGCTTTGCGCGCGTTTATTTCGGGCAAGCTCCCCTCTTATATGATACCGAACTGCTTTGCAAGGCTTGCGAAAATGCCGCTGACGGCGAGCGGAAAGACAGACAGAAAGGCTCTCCCCGAGGTCAGCCTTGAACCTGACGAGCGTGAATATACTGCGCCCGAGAATGAAGCCGAGGAGAAGCTTTGCAGGCTTGCGTCGAAAGTCCTCGGCGGTGTTAAGATAGGCACGACCGATAACCTTTTTGAGCTTGGCTATGACAGTTTTTCCGCAATGGAGCTTACGGCTCTTGCGATGCAGGAGGGTTTCACGTTCACGCCGAAGGATATTTACATCAGCCGAACAATAAAGGCACTCTGCGCCGCCGTTTCGGACAAGACTGCGGAAACACACACGGACTACAGCGTTTATCCTATGGAGAGGACAAGCGTCGACAAGGCGCTTTATACGGCATTTACAAGACTTTCGCATCTGCTTTACGGTTTTAAGGTCACGGGACTTGAAAAGCTCCTGCCGAATGAAAAATACATTCTCTGCCCTAATCATGAAAGCGACCTTGACTGTATGTGGGTATGGGCGGCGCTTTGCAAGACGGCGAAGCTTGACGAGGTTTGTGCGCTTATTGCGGCGGAGCATCTTGACAGGGCTTTGCCTCGGCGAGTTTTCCGAATTTCGGGCGGTATCCCTATCGAGCGCAAGGGTGATTTTGCGCCTGCGCTTGAACGTGCGCTTGAAGTTATGAGGAGCGAAAAGCGGTTTCTGCTCGTTCACCCCGAGGGCACGAGAACTCGGTCGGGACGGCTTGGAAAATTCAAGAAGGGTGCGGCTTTGCTGTCAAAAAGGTCGGGGATAAAGGTCGTTCCCGTTTACATCGGAGGTTCTGGGCGCATCTTCCCCGTTTACAGAAATATACCTCGGCTTTTTGACGTTGAAAAGCTGAAAAAATACACTCTGACGATAGATTTCGGCGAACCTGTTGACCCGAACGGAAAAAGCGCGGAGGAGATGACCGAGCTTTTGTACCGTGCCGTCGCAGAGATGAAGGAGAAACACAATGGTAATTGCAACTGACGCTGACGGCGTTCTCACGGATATGTCGGGGTTCAATTTTGTTTACGGCGAGCGTTTTTTCGGGCACAAGCCTACCGACCCGAGCGGCTACACAACGGCGGAGATATTCGGCGAGAGCAAGCGGCGAGAATTTCTTTTCGGCTTGCGGCATTTTTACGATTACTGCAGTCGGCTTTCGCCGCGCGAAAACGCTGTCGAGGTCTGCAGCAGGCTTGGCAAGGTCTACGTTATAACGGCACGGAAATTTTCCACACAGCGCACTCCGCTCGGCGCATTGAGCAGGCGTTTGTTCCGAAAATGGGCGGACAAAAACGGCTTTGATTTTGCGGACATTTTCTACTGCTCCGAGGTCGACACGCCGCCGCAGAAGCTTGCTTACTGCAGGCGAATTTCCGCCGATGTTATGATAGAGGACAATGTCAAAACGGCGCTTTTTCTTGCCGAAAACGGGATAAGGGTACTGCTTTTTGATGCGCCGTACAACCAAGGCATTTCGCACGAAAACATTGTGAGGGTGTTTTCTTGGGAAGATATTTTTGATATACTGAAAAAAGGATAAAGGAGAAACACAATGAAAAGTATTAAGAAAATTACAGCTTTTATGCTTGCATTTGCGATGATAATGCTTTCCGCCTGCGGAAACGATCCAGCCGAAGAGGGCACGGATACATCTTCCGAAACGGCGGAAACGGTCACGATCTCGGAGGAAACTGCTGTGAGCGAAACAGCGGAAACGACAGAAAGCAAAACGGAAGAAACAACAGCCGTCAGCGAAGAAACCGCCGAAAGCGAAACGGAAGAAACGACAATTGATTATGCTTACGAATACTTTCATCAGATAACGCCCGACAATGTCAGCACTCCCGAGGTTTTCAAGGGTGCGCCCGAGGTTTGCGACATTGACGCTGTTATGGCTTCGCGCCGTGATGATATGGTGAAATACGCTGATCCCTATCCCACCGACCGCACTTTCAATGAGGAAACGAATTCGTTCGATTACACCTATGTAAATGCTGCCGAATACGCCGAAACGCACTACGGCTATTCATTTGACAATGCTTCGCCCGTGCTTTCTTATGTAAAGGACGATTTCGACTTTGACGGCAAGGACGAATACTATCTTTGTATGGTGGAATATCTTAATACAAAGCGTGACACTTACGAGGACTCTTCCGTTGACGAAATGGGAAACCATATTGCGCAATATGACGTATCTTCGCTTTTCTCGGTTTACTATATTGAGGACGGCGGCGAATATCAGCTTTCTCTCGGCAAGCTGCTTGACCTTGAAGTGCCCGAAAACCCGACTGAACCTTATACCGTCAGCGAGGATAATATGTTGTTTGAGGTTTTATGCGGCTATATTCATCTTATGCCGCCGCAGATAATCGACTACGGCGACAGCAAGCAGCTTTTCTGGGATCGGGCTATCTCCTACCCTATGGATTACGGCGCAGATCTATTCTGGGGAAGCAAGCACCTTAGCATTGAATACTCCGAGCCGAATGAAAAGCTCCGAGGTTTCTGTGATTATCTCTGCATTGAATGTGGTGTTACCGCCGAGCAGGAGGCTGACTTCTATTTAAGCGGAGGCGTACCCGAAAACTCCGACATAAATTATCTTGACGAAAACAACTACATAGTTTGGAACGGAAGCGAGTATGTTCACAGCTGCATTGCTTATGATAGGGAGAGCGGAACTTCGGAATTCACGGTAAAGGATGAAATAATGCCTTGGGACGTTCGGGAATAACAAATTTTTACAGAATGGCTACAAAACGGTACTTTTCTTGACAATGAGTTTTCGGTAATGTATAATGGTGAACACAGGCAGAAAATAGCGACATAACGAAAGGATGATACTTATGAAAAAGATGATTGCAATGATAGGTGCTGTGTGCCTTATACTGACGTCCTGCTCCGCAGTAAATGACAAGCCTGCGGAAAGCACGGGAGAAGCAAACGTTACAACCGCTGCCGAAGAAACCGTTTCCGAAAATAAACAGACCGAAGCTGAAACAGCCGAAACAACAGAAGCATCGGAAGAATCCGATGACGCTCCCGATGAGGACGCTGACGGAACGGTCTTTGATACACTTTTGGAAGACCAGCTGTTCTATGCAAAACAGCTCATGGGTGCGCTCGACTACATCGACCAGATCGGCGGAGGAAATATCCCGAAGGACGAGGAAACCACTGTTGAGATCGACGGAAGACAGTATCAGCGTGTTCAGGCACAGTTCGGGAACACACTTGACCTTGACAGCTTTTTGCACGAGAATCTGACCGAAAATCTTATCCAAAGCCGTTATTCGGGAATTTTAGGCGGTGATGAACCCTACTACATTGACGTTGACGGGCAGCTTTACGGCTATGTTACGGCAAAGGGCTGCGGATATATCTGGATAATGGAGAACGATGAGCCTGTTGTTGAGATAACCGAATCGGCAAACGACCACTGCACAGCAGTTGCGAAGTTCGACAACTACGGCGGAGAGGACGAAATGGAGCTTAAAATCGTTTTTGAAGACGGACTTTGGAAGATCGATTCCATTTCATACGACGGAATGACGTTCTGATACCAAAAGCGCAATTCACGATCAAATGGTAAAACGGATATGAGAAATCAAGCCGTTAAAACCGTTAATGTGAATTGCGCTTATTCTTTATTCCAAAAGTAGACTATCCTTGTAGGGGCGGATTCCATATCCGCACGATTTATACTAAACACCATTTAATACTAAGGAAACGCTGATTAATTCGTTTCTGCCGTTTTTCAAAATGTCCTCAAAGGCTTAAACTCGTACATTTTTCAAAACGGCGAAACGAACGCTGCGCTTTAATCAGCTTTTTCCTAATATCAAATCAACCTATAGACAAACAGGAAATTTTTATTGACTTTCAAAAAAAATATTTGTATAATTATAGTGTATTGTGTCATTGGCACTAAAAAAATATAACAGACAAGTTTTAATTTCTTTTCTGTTATAAAATCGGAGGGTTTATATGAAAGGAAAGTTTAAAAGAGCAATACTGTCTTGCTTATTGGCATTTGGTATAAGCGTTTCTCTTATCGGAACCGATATTTCGATGATCGCATCCTTTGCCGAAGAAACAGCTTCCAAAACGACAGTTATTTCAGCCGAGGAATTTAAGAATCTTACGCTTGAAGACTGTCAAAGGATCGTTGACGGCATTGATCGTACCCCGAACGAAAACGGTGAAGTCATTCTCGATCTCACCGAAGAAGAAATGTACGCTGTTATCACCGTATCAGAGTATGATAAGGCTGATATCTATGAAGAGCTTTCTTATGAAAGGGACGAAAGCGCTTATGCGGAGGGAAGCTCCGATTATCTGTACAATCAGCTCAATACAAAGGAAAAAGAGTTTTACAATAACTTAAAATCACTCTCTCAAAGCATTATGGACAGTTCTGTGAATTATTCAACCGATCTTGTAATAGCTTATTACGACCCGTCCATAAGCAGCGAAAAAGCAAATGCTGTTTTTACTGCATTTTATTATGAAAATCCGCAGTATTATTTCTTCCCTGCCTGCTATCTGGTCAATAGCAATACTATTACTTCCAACGGCAAATGTTCTTTTCCATTCGGTATATACAAGGATTTCTTGAGCGCAAGCACAAGAGCGTCCACAAATGCGCAGATTGCTTCTGTTACATCGACCTGGAAAGCAGGCATCAACCAATACTCTGCGCCGTATGATAAGGAACAATATATTGCAGATACACTTTGCGATAAGATAGTATATGAACTAAACACTTACGATCAGTCCATATACGGTTCTATGATCAACAATAGGTGCGTTTGCAACGGCTATGCGATGGCGTTCACATATCTTTGCAACATTGCAGGTCTTGAAGCGTTCGGTGTGCCGAGCCCCGGACACGCTTGGAATATGGTAAAGGTCGAAAACAACTGGCACTGCGTTGACGTTACATGGATGGACGGCGGAAGCTATCCGAATCATACATGGTTCAACAGAAGCCATGAGGTATTTCTCGAAAATGACACAACTACCTGCCATAATATTCACTCAAAATATGCAGATAATTTTACCCTTCCCGTAACTGTGGACTCGGAAGAACACGCCGTTTTCCTTGTCAGCGACGGAACAAACAGCGTAAATTTAAGCGAAAGAGACATCGCATCCTTTGCTAACGATCCAACAAAGGATTATTTAGTAAAATACACCAAAAGCGGAGGATATTGCCTTCAGACCGATTTGAGCAAAATCAAAGCAAAATCTGTGACCTTTTTATTGACAGACAGCAATGAATCGTATTACTCATTTAAGAATCTTCATTTTAATTTCAACGCTGTTTTTTATAGTTCGTTTTATGCCTATGCCGATCTTTATGCAGACGGAATAACATTAAATAACACTTACTCTGGATTTAATGGTATTACGGAGATCAAGACACTGAAGCTTTACGATAATTCCACTATCAGACTGGGAAAAATCAACGGTTCTGCTGTTTCGGTCGATGACCTGATCTTTAACTGCGGTTCCCGGAACAGTTATGCAGACATTTATGCAGATACAACCATTGGCAATATCACGGTACAAAGCGGAAATGTCTATCTATCCGTTTTGGACGGGGTCAATGCAAGAGTAACAGGCGACATAACAGCTTCTTCAAAGATCAATCTCAGATACACGAAGTCAGGAACTACAAGCACAGGATCTGAACGAGTATATAATGCAGCGATACCTCATGATGATGTTAAGATGCTCACTCTTGACAATACAAGCATCGGTACAAGCGTTTTCAAAAGCGACTACGCTGCATTTACATCGGCGGATTGGACCGATTATTACTGGGTCAAATACAATGTTTACAAAAAAGGCAATGATATCGTACTTTCCACTGCCGATCCGTTAAGCTCTGCTCTTTCGATAAAGAATTCAAACATTCTTGCTTACAACGGAAATACTGCTTTGAAGAACGGTGACAAAGTTTCTGCCTGCACAGTTCTTACCTTCAAGGTACCGGACGAAAACTACCTTGATAAAAGACTGACTATCAACGGTCAGAAGGTCGATGCGGTCAAGGATGCTTCCGACAATGCTTACTATTATCAGTATGAAGTTCCCAATGATGGTGCTGTCATTACAGCTGATCTTGTTTACGAAATGAAGATAAACTCACAGCCTGCAGATTATACAGCCGTTCCGGGTGGAATTGCAACATTTAAAGTAACTGCTTCGGGCGAAGGTCTTACATATCAGTGGCAGTACAGCTGCGACAACGGCAAGACATGGAAAAACTATTCCGTAACTTCCGCCTCCTGTTCGATAATAGCTACTCCCGAAGGAAACAACTATCTGTACCGCTGCATCGTTACCGACGAAAACGGAACTACCATCGAAAGCGATGCCGCAAAGGTCACTGTTAAAGCGATCAGCGAGGTTACGGTAGAAGATGTACAGAAATTGGATATAAAAAGTCTTATCAGATTCGTTGATCTCTTCGATGAAAACGCGGACATTCTCACCGACGCACAGATAAAGGCTATTGAGCTTGTTCTTGAATATGATTACAGCTTATAAAGATTTTTAGGAAAAACAACGCCCCGTCTGCACTTGGATAATGGTGCAGACGGGGCGATTTTTCGTTTTTTTATTTTCCGAGATCGTGTTCAAGAACGATTTCGATCGCTTTGAGCTGTGCGTCCGTAAGTATATCGCTGTTTTCATCAAAAAGATCAACAAACCTGATCAGCTCGGTAATGCTCAATCCGAGCACATCATCCTGTGTTACTTCGTCCATAGCCTTTACATTGAGGGTTACAGCCTCGCTTGTGACAGATATGCCGTTTGCGTTGACGATCACACATCGGAACATACAGCCGTTCATTGTTGTATCTGCGGTCGTATATGAAGCTGTTTTTACGGATGTATCTATCCAGTTTGTGCCGCTGTCTGTGCTGTACTGCCACTGATATGTTAGTCCCTCGCCCACTGCATTGACCGTGAAAACGGCGTTCTGACCCGGGACAACTGTGGTATCTGTCGGCTGTGAAGCTATTCCGACTCCGCCCTCGTCTATTGTAAAGGGGAATGTAAAGTTATCAGCAATTACAGGTCTTAACGTATGCGCATCGTTTGAATCGTTAAGCTGAAAGGTTTCATAGCTCTTGTTGAACCATTCATAGCTGATATAGGTTACTTTATCCATCCAAGTTGCGTCAACGCAGTACCAATAATCCCCCACATTGACCATATTCCATGCGTGATTATTGCAGGTAACGGCGAAAGTGTCAAGTCCTGCGATACTGCAAAGATATGTAAACGCCATAGCATAGCCGTTGCAGACGCAGTTTTTGTCAACAAGCGCACCGTATATCGACTGATCGTATGTGCCCTTTGTATATGTAATAGTATTACAAAGAGCTTCGGCGATATATTTTTCTCTTTCTTCGGGGGTATTATATTCGCTTATGCTTTCTCGCCATTCCGAGGTCACAGAATCTATCTGCTGTTTTACTTCATCTCTGTCGCTTGAAGTCAGAAGCATATCATATACGGCGAAAGGAAAATAATACTTATCTCCGTCTGAATGGTTATATTTCAGATAGTATCTTCCCGGAAATGCACTATACTGCGGATTTTCGTAGTAAAACGCTGCAAAAACCGCATTTGCCCTCTCGTAATCTATTGATGTATCATAATACGCATATAATGTTGCGGAGGTATAATCTTTTTCACTTGCAAGGAAGCTTTCGGTAACGCTCTTGAAGCTGTTATAGAGGTCTTTTTCTGCGGAATTGAGCTGATTATAGTAAAAGTCGCCGTAACCCTCCGAATAAGCTGTGTCGTCTGTTTCACAGTCATAAAACGAAGCGCCGTAAATATCAGCCTTATCATTATCGACGACCTCGATAAGCGCATACAGCTCCTCTTCTGTGAGGTCAATGGCAATATCTCCGTTTTCGTCCGGGTTTAAGTCGATACCCTCGACTATTTTTTCACAGTCGGCAAGCGTAAGGTCTTCAAATTCTTCGGGAGATACCACAACGCTTTCGGTATTGGCTTCTGTGGCATAGGAAGAGGTCATTGCAATATCCGTTCCGACATACGAAACACAGATACCAAATGCCAACAGGCAGGATATTATTGATTTTTTGAGCTTATCTGACATTTTGGAACCTCCTGTTCTTTAAAGTATTGTCTGTATCGGGGCAGAAACGACTACCCTTTCATTTGATGTGATTTTCGATGATGTTTGCTGAATTCGGGAATAAATCAAAGATATAATGATTTTTTATACTAATCCCCGATTATAAAGTGTACAAAAATGGGGGCAAAATCTCGTAGCTGTTGAAAACAGCTTTATATGGATTTTGCGCAGATTTTTTGTCTACACTTTAATAAGGGATTAGTATTATTATTATAACTCAACTGCATTTACATTGTCAAGTTTTTCAAAGCTGCTTGTTTCGATTACAATTATTGTGCAAGCTTTATGCCTTATCAATTACGCTTTATAGATTTATGAAATACGGATCTGCTGTTTCATAAACATATTAATATAGTATATTCTGAAAAAACTGATTTTTAACATACAAAACACATCAATAATATAGTTAAATAAGATATATTTATTTTCAATACAGAAAATGCCTTAAAAAAATATTAAATTTTTTCCAATTATTATTGACATTAGGAAAAAAATGTTGTATAATCTAAATAGTATTTTATTACATGTCATTTTAAAGATGTAAAATGTAAAATGTAAGGAGAATCAATCATGAAAAAAAGCACGAAAAAGATCCTGGCGCTTATCATGGCTGTTGCTCTGACTGCATCTTCATCTGCTTTTGCCGGTATATCTGTTTATGCGGATAACGAAGCAGCAAACGCAGTTGTGGAAATTACAGACGATGCAACTACCTTGAATGCTGTCCAGCAGGAAGCGTACGAAAAGATTACTGCTGCTTGTACAGATTTTCTTAATTCGGATGTTTCATTATCTACACTTGTTTTCGCAAAGATTAATTTAAGCACCGGCGGCACAAAAGCCGAACTGGAGGCTGTTGTTGAGCAGATCCAGAATTCCGGCAAATACGCTGTGCTTGACAGAGTTGCATTCAACACTGCTGACTCTAACTCGAAGCACAATGTAATTGTTCTTTTCACAAAGGCAGAATATAAGACTCCTGCAGGAAGAGAAGCTTTGAAGAACACCGTTGAGATCACTTCACAGCCTAAAAATGTTACAGTTGCTCCCGATGAAAAGGCTACATTTACTGTTGCTGCGACCGGTGATGGTCTTACATATAAGTGGCAGGTTTCCAGTGATGGTGTAAAGTGGT
>JBJFFR010000022.1:0-23914 GCA_051891935.1 Oscillospiraceae bacterium | reverse complement strand
ATATCCGCTGCAGTTCAGAACGCACGGAGAGCTTGTAAGCATTTGAGCGAAGGTATTTGCATACACTATCTGAGCTCCTGCTTCAATATATCGGCGGTGGATATCCTCGATAAATTCGGGACAGCTCAGGTTGAGAAGCTCCGGGACATCTCCCGTTTTAAGACCTCCTGCCTGAAGCATGGTTCCCATTGCACCGTCAAGCAACACAAACTCATTATCCTTCAAAAGCTTTTGGAATTGTTCTTTCTTATTCATCGGTGCATCTGCTCCCTCTTTTTCTGAATTCGCAGTCCTTATAAAGTCTGCACACCGCACAGCCGCGGCGTTTTTTTTCTATGGGCTTTGATGAAAGTCCTATCACAGCAGTGACGGATTTTTTCGGAGTAAGTATTGAATTTTCGTTTGCAAAAACTCCGATGTATCTTCCTGCATTTACAGCTTCAAGGAACTGCCTTTGCAAAGCAATTGGCATATCCCCATAGCCGGGGGAAAAGCGCCATGTCATAAACATATCGGGACATTCGCGGCGAATATGCTCCTCTGCCGAATTGCACACGGCTTCAACTGCACAGCTTGCCAATGAATCCGTTATAACCGCAGAAGCCATATCGGATATCTGCTCCCGCCTTATAAGCGTATCCACCTCGGAGCCGATAGTTGCGCACAGCAATGCCGCCTTTTCGCAGCCATCAAGGTGAGCGCAAATATCCTTCCCCGTCATTTTCATAGCGCAGCCATCAAGCTCAACAGCTTCACTGTTGTTTGATATTATTTCATAAATTCGGAAGGTGTACTTTCCCTTTACCGCAGCAAAAAGCTTGCTTTCGCACTGGTCCATAAGTGCAGAAGTTTTTTCATCGGGAGTATCATTATAGGAAAGATACCGCAAGGCTTCCTGACGGTTTATTGCAGTAAGCTCCGCTGTAAAATAATTATTCAATACCATTCCTCCGATATAATCAGACAGATAAGGGAAAGCCTGTCAGTCCAGACTTTCCCTTGCAGCTATATTATGTATATGTACTTAATGTCGGATCATGCAAAAGGATTTTCTGTTTTGTAAAGCATACCCTTAGGCTGGTTGAAGCCGATATTCTTTACTCCAAGATAGCTGAACACGCTGTAAAGAGCCTTGCCGTTGTGAGCAAATGTAACAGCTCCGTGGTGAGGGAAGTGACCCTCAATAAGAACGTGACGATAGAAGCGTCCCATTTCCTTGATGGCAAAAATACCGATGCCGCCGAAGGAACGTGTAGGAACGGGAAGTATCTCGCCCTCTGCAACGTAAGCGGCAAGCTCTGCATCAGATGTGCTCTGAAGGCGGAAGAATGTAATATCGGAAGGAGCAATATCACCTTCGAGAGTACCTCTTGTGATGTCAGGCTCCTTGTCGGGTTCAAGACCTCTGTGCATAATGAGCTGATACTTCATTGTGTGGCTTGCAAGCTTTTCAGCAGCAGTATTTCCGCAGTGGAAGCCCATGAATGTATCTGTAAGCTTATAGTCGAATTTGCCCTTGATCTCTGCATTGTAAAGGTCTGCAGGAACAGTGTTGTTGATGTCAAGAAGTGTAACAACATCGCCGGAAACGCACTGACCGATGAATTCACTCAAAGCACCGTAAATGTCAACCTCGCAGGCAGCAGGAATACCCCTTGAATTAAGGCGGCTGTTTACATAGCAGGGAACAAAGCCGAACTGTGTCTGGAATGCAGGCCAGCACTTGTTTGCGAAGACAACATATTCTCTTGAACCCTTGTGGCTCTCTGCCCAGTCAAGGAGAGTTATCTCAAACTGCGCAAGCTTCGGGAGTATGCCGGGCATCTTGTTTCCTTCACCAAGCTCGGCTTCCATTTCCTTTACGATGCCGTCAATTCTTGCATCGCCTGCGTGAGCGTTGAAAGCGGCAAAAAGGTCAAGCTCGGAGTTTTCCTCGATCTCAACGCCGAGGTCGTAAAGTCTTGCGATAGGCGCATTGCAGGCAAGGAAATCCTGCGGACGAGGGCCGAAGGTTATCACTTTAAGGCTCGAAAGACCGAGCACGGTTCTTGCAACGGGGATAAAGTCAGCGATCATATCCGCAACTTCGTAAGGGTTTCCAACGGGATATTCGGGAATGTATGCTTTCACGCTGCGAAGTCCGAGGTTGTAGCTTGCGTTGAGCATACCGCAGAAAGCATCGCCTCTGCCGTCAATGAGATTGTCGCCGAATTCCTCTGCTGCCGCTGCGAACATAACGGGCAGACCGAACTTCTTTGCAAGGAGAGTTTCAGCCGTTTCGGGGCCGAAGTTTCCGAGATATACAACAAGAGCGTTCACACCTGCATTTTTGAGGTCTTCAAGCGCTGCGAGCATATCGTTTTCGTTCTCGACCGTTACGGGACATTCATAGATGTCGATGTTCTTTTCCCTGCAAGCCTTCACAACGTTGCTTCTTCTTGAAGCGGAAAGCGTTTTCGGGAAGCAGTCACGGCTTACAGCCGCAATTCCAAGCTTAACTGTTGGCATATTTTTCATATTATATCATCCTTTCAAAAAATAAAGCGGCACAGAGCCTGTACCGCCTTGTAATTACGTTTTTGCGTCAGGATCACTTGGTTTCGGGAGTTGCGATAGCAACTTCGCCCTTGACGTCCTTTTCGGTAAGATCGATCTTGAACTCGGTAGCATAATAGCCTGTTACATCGTTGACAGTATCGTATGTGAGCGTCATTGTGAACACAACATCATAGCTGCTTGCGGATATCCTCTGACTGTAAACAAGCTCCATATCAATATCTTCCGTACCGACAAGCGTTCCGCCTGCGACCGAGCCCTCGTCAACGCAGTGCTTCTTCATAAGCGCGGCAGTCTTCTTGTCAAAATAATCCTGCGCAGCCGTTCTGTCGATAAGGCAATGAACTTCCTCGCTGAATCCCTTGAGATAGATCTCTTCATCGCCCTTTTTCGTCCTGAAATTATATGTAATGATGGAATCGTCGGCGTAGTAATACATATCCTCGGCAGGAACGAGAGCCGAAACCTCGGCCATAAGGTCTGTATCGGTGTTGATGCTCCAGATCGTAGTGTCATCCTCCCAGTAAAGCTCCACGCCGTCCGGCTGCATCGTAACTATCTTCGTAAGAGGCATACCAATTTTGATTTTCGTAAGAATACCGTTATATGCTGTTTCATCGACTGCTTCATCTTTTCCGCAGGCTGCAAGGAGCATAACGCAGGTCATCAGAGAAAGCAGTACCGCAAGGATCCTTTTCATTATCATTAACCGTCCCTTATATATCATAATAGCACAGAGATCGCCGTAGTGCAAACTGCACAATAAAACGTTTAAGAGAAAAAATATACCCATAACATCGCTGAAAACGTTTTAAAGTCCGCAATACTCTGCATTTACTCTATATTGTAATACAAAACTGCGAAAAAGTCAACGAAAAATTCTAAATTTCTCTTGAAGAATCAATTTTCTTGTGTTAGAATAAAAGCCAAGGTTATCCCAAAACATTTGAAAGGAAGAAAAAACAATGTCCGAATTCAATGAAAGACGCACCAAAGTGGTTGACGCTTATGAAAAGCTTATCAGCCGCAAAAACGAAAAGACCGACTATATGGGCGGCGCTTACGACCGTTACAAGTACCCCGTTCTCACAGCCGACCACGCTCCCGTTATCTGGAGATATGACCTTGACCCCGAGAGCAACCCTTTCTTTATGGAAAGGCTTGGCATAAACGCAGTTCTCAACTCGGGCGCAATTGAAATGAACGGCAAATATTATCTCGTTGCAAGAGTTGAGGGAAACGACAGAAAGTCCTTCTTCGCAGTTGCCGAGAGCGACAGCCCTGTTGACGGCTTCCGCTTCTGGGATTATCCCGTTCTTCTCCCCGATACAAACCCCGAGGAAACCAACGTTTACGATATGCGCCTTACAAAGCACGAGGACGGCTGGATATACGGCGTTTTCTGCTCCGAGAGCAAGGATACGTCTTCTAACGACCTTTCTGCGGCAGTTGCACAGGCAGGCATCGTCCGCACAAAGGATCTCAAGACCTGGGAAAGACTTCCCAACCTTAAATCAAAGTCGCCGCAGCAGAGAAACGTTGTCCTTCACCCCGAATTCGTCAACGGTATGTATGCTTTCTATACCCGTCCGCAGGATGATTTCATTCAGACAGGCTCGGGCGGCGGCGTTTGCTTCGGACTTGCAAAGGATATCACCAACGCCGAGATCTGCACCGAGGAAACCGTTATCTCCCCGAGAATTTACCACACCATCACCGAGGTAAAGAACGGTGCGGGTGCAGTTCCGATCAAAACTCCGAAGGGCTGGATACATATTGCCCACGGCGTAAGAAACACAGCAGCAGGTCTTCGCTATGTTATCTATGTATTTGCGACCGACCTTAACGACCCGTCAAAGCTCATCGCTTCACCGTCGGGACTTTTCATAGCTCCCCACGGAGATGAACGTGTCGGCGACGTTTCCAACGTTGTTTTCACCAACGGCGCAATTGCCCGTGAAAACGGAGAAGTCTACATCTACTACGCTTCCTCCGATACAAGAGTTCACGTTGCTTCGACAACTATTGAAAAGCTCATGGACTATACCTTCAACACCCCCTCCGATCCGCTCCGTTCAGTCGACTGCGTAAAGCAGAGATATGAGCTTATCTCCAAAAACCTTGAATACATGAAAAACCACAAAAATTAAAAAAAGCCTTTATTTTTGCCGAAATTTGAGTTATAATAGTTTATAGGTCAAATCTTAAGGCATACAGAACGCCGACCATGATCCGATCGGCGTTTTTTATTTCATTTAAATTAACAAGGAGCCAAAAACTATGAAAGACGGTTTTATCCGATGCGCCGCCATCACCCCCGATATAAAGGTCGCAGACTGCGGTCATAACGCAGAACAGATAATCACTCTCGCAAAGCAGGCTGCCGAAAACGGCGTTTCTGCCGCTGTTTTCCCCGAGCTTTGCATAACAGGCTATACCTGCGGCGATCTTTTCCTGCATAAGGCTCTGCTCGACAGCGCAAGGCTTGCAGTTATGACTGTTGCGGAAGGGACATCCGAGCTTGATATGCTTATCTTTGTCGGACTTCCCGTTTCATTCGGCGGAAAGCTTTACAACTGCGCCGCTGCATTAAAGGGCGGAAGGATACTCGGACTTGTACCGAAGATCAACATCCCGAATTACAGCGAATTCTATGAAGCACGTCATTTTGCGTCGGGTGAGGGCGTTTACGGAAACGTTGAAAGCCTTGACAATGCGCCGATCGGACAGCTCCTTTTTGAAAGCAGCATTGAAGGTCTTACCTTCGCCGCCGAAATATGTGAGGATCTGTGGGTAGTCGAACCGCCTTCCTGCGATCTTGCAGCTGCAGGAGCTACGGTAATATGCAATCTCTCCGCTTCGGACGAGGTCATCGGGAAGGGCGAATACCGCAAGCAGCTCGTGAAATCGCAGTCCGCACGTCTTGTCTGCGGCTATGTCTATGCAGACGCAGGACTTGGCGAATCAACGCAGGATATGGTCTTCAGCGGCCACAACCTTATCTGCGACAACGGCACGCTCATTGCCGAGAGCAAAAAGTTCACAACGGGCATCACCTATTCCGAGATCGACATTCAGCGCATCGACAGCGAACGCCGCAGGATGAACACCTTCCCCCAGTTCGCAAAGCAGGAATACCGCCGTGTGAAATTCGAGCTTGCGCAGCATGATATAACCCTTTCCAGAAAATACGAACCAATGCCGTTCGTCCCGAGCGACAAGACCGACCTTGAATCACGCTGCGAAGAAATACTCACCATGCAGGCAACCGGACTTATGACAAGGCTGCGCCATATCGGCTGCAAAAATGCCGTTATCGGTCTTTCGGGCGGTCTTGACAGCACACTTGCTCTCATCGTGACCGTTCACGCTTTCGATATGCTCGGACTGGACAGAAAGGGCATAACCGCCGTTACAATGCCCTGCTTCGGCACGACAAAGCGCACAAAGAGAAATGCCTGCAAGCTTGCCGAAGCCTACGGAGCAACTCTTATCGAGGTGAACATCTCCGCCGCTGTACGTCAGCACTTTGCCGATATCGGTCAGAGTGAGGATGTCCACGACGTCACATACGAAAACGGTCAGGCTCGTGAGCGGACGCAGGTGCTTATGGACATCGCCAACAAGCAGAACGGCATCGTCATCGGCACGGGCGACCTTTCGGAGCTTGCACTCGGCTGGGCGACCTACAACGGCGACCATATGTCGATGTACGGCGTAAATGCGTCCGTCCCGAAAACTCTCGTCCGTCACCTCACGGCTTATGAAATGAACACGACCTCCGACAAGGAGCTTGCAGCTGTGCTTGCGGACGTTCTCGACACTCCCGTTTCGCCCGAGCTTCTTCCCCCGACAGACGGCGAGATATCGCAGAAGACCGAGGATATTGTCGGCCCTTATGAGCTTCACGATTTCTTCCTCTACTATTTCGTGCGCTGCACATTCTCCCCCGAAAAGATATTCCGACTTGCTCATACTGCCTTTAACGGAAAATTTGATGATGATACCATAAAAAAATGGCTCAAAATATTTATGCGCAGATTCTTCACGCAGCAGTTCAAGCGCTCCTGCCTTCCCGATGCGCCGAAGGTCGGCAGCGTAACGCTTTCGCCGAGGGGCGATCTGCGTATGCCGTCCGACGCTTCGGATGCAGCTTTCCGGCTCAAATAAAATTCATATTTTTTCTCCAATATCTAATTTTTACAATAAAAGCTGTATAAATAAATCATTGATTTTTGTATATATTCGCTGTATAATTAAGACAGTAAATAAATCTTTCTTACCTCTTTCTTTTTTAAAATGTTTTTTATGAAAAAGCAGACGATATTTCCTTCGTCTGCTTTTTTCTTTTTGCTGACATTATAAACCATATCATATAAATGAATTTTCTTCTTTTTTGTCACAATCGACATATAATGTAGTAATATATTCCGCAAAATGACAAAAAATATACTGTTTATATGCAATTACTTGACTAAATACTAAATTTGTATATAATTGATAATAATACATTCTATCGTTTCACGGGGGAACATTACAATGGCAAAAACTCGAACAACAATTAAAACCAAAATAATTCTTTTGGCAACCGTTTTATCTGGATTTGGAATGCTTGTTCTTACAATTGCAGCTGCAATTTCCATTTTTGCGCTGTCGGAAGATAACGCCACCGAATCCATACTCGAAGTCGTAGAGGTCGCCGCCGAAAAAGCTTCATGGGAGATACGCTCCTACCGCAACATTGCCGCAGACCTCGGCGTAAATGAGATACTCTGCGACCCGAATTCAACAGACGCTCAAAAGAACGAGATCCTTACAAAAAGAGCGGAACAGTACGGTCTGCAGCGCTGCAACTTTATCTTTGCAGACGGCACGGGCATAGACGGAAACGACTATTCCGACAGAGAATATTTTGAAGCTGCAATGAACGGAGAGGATATGGTATCCGAACCGCTTGTTTCCAAAAAGACGGGAAAGCTCACCATAATTGTTGCCGCTCCACTCTGGGAGAACGGAAATGTCGGCGGAAAACCGATAGGCTGCGTTTATGTCGTTCCGGATGAAGAATTCCTCAATGATATAGTCCGCTCGATCAAGTACGGCGAACAGGGTGCAGCCTTTATGCTTGCAGAAGACGGCTGCCTTATTGCCGACATTGATTCGGAGAATATTAAAAAAGATATAAACTTTAATGAACTGGATGGAGATACGGCTGTTCTTGCTCAAAAAATGGCATCGGGCGAAACAGATTCCTGCAAGCTTAACATTTTCGGTGTGGATATGTATGTCGGCTATGCTACTATCCCCGATACCTTCGGCTGGACTATTGCTGTGACCGGTCCTGTTTCCGAGCATCTTGCCAAAGCTCAATCAACAATTATTGTTATGATATTGATCCTTGCAGTAGTTGCCGCTAACGCAGGAATTATTTCTGCTATCATCGGAAAGAAGTTAGGCGATCCGATCAAAAAATGCACCGACAGAATACTTCTGCTTGCTCAAGGTGATCTTAACTCCGAGGTTCCGAATATCAAGTCCGATGATGAAACATTGCTGCTTGCAAACGCAACCGAAACCGTTGTCAACAGCCTTAACAGCATTATCCGTGACATCGGAAGAATTCTTGAGGATATGTCGAGCGGTGATCTTGCCGTTGATACCGAGATCGGCAGCAGTCTTTACATAGGCGACTACTCCAAGCTCCTCGCCGACATCAATCTTATCAAGGATAACCTCCGCTCTACAGTGGATCAGATCACTATCTCCGCAGATCAGGTATCCTCCGGCTCGGATCAGGTATCCGCAGGCGCACAGGCTCTTTCACAGGGCGCAACCGAACAGGCTGCAGAGATCGAGCACCTCTCCGAAAGAATACGCGGCATCTCCGATCAGATATCCGTTAATTCCGATAACTGCAATAAGGCAAGAGAGCTTGTTAAGAACACCGCCGATTCAGTCACCAACGCAAACCGTGATATGACTCGCCTTACCGAGGCTATGAACAATATCAGCGAAACCTCACAGCAGATCAGCAACATCATCAAGACCATCGAGGATATCGCCTTCCAGACAAATATCCTTGCGCTCAATGCCGCTGTCGAAGCCGCAAGAGCAGGCGAAGCAGGAAAGGGCTTTGCTGTCGTTGCCGATGAAGTCCGCAACCTTGCTTCAAAATCAGCCGAAGCTGCAGGCGGCACGGAAGCTCTTATCGCAAAGACTGTCGAAGCTGTTCAGAACGGCACGGAGATCACATCGGAAACTGCCAAGTCAATGCTTGAGGTTGCCGAGCTTACCGAAAAGGTCGAGGAACTCGTTCTCGGCATCGCAGACGCAAGCGACAGCCAGTCCGAAGTGATCGAGCAGATCTCGGTGAACATCGAGCAGATCTCAAACGTTGTTCAGACCAACTCCGCAACCGCAGAGGAAAGTGCCGCTTCATCGGAACAGCTTTCCGGTCAGGCAACTATCCTCAACGATCTTATGAGCAAATTTACGATATAATTTACAACACAAAAACGGAGCTGTTCCAAAACGAGCAGCTCCGTTTTATTGTTTATATAATGTTATTTTTCAAGGCTCTTCAATGCGGCGCAGATGATGTCGGCTGTTCCGTCAATGCCGAATGTTTCACTGTTGAGCGTAATATTATAGCTTTCATGCGCCGACCATTTCTTGTCGGTGTAAAAATCATAGTAAAGCTTACGCTGCTTGTCGTGGCGCTTTATCTTCGATGCAGCCTCGGATTCACCTATTTTGTCACGCTCCATTGTGCGCTTTATCCTTGCTTCGAGCGGCGCATATATGAACACCGACAGAAGCTCGCAGTCCTGATTGCGGAGTATGTAATCCGAGCAGCGTCCGACAATAACGGCGTCCTCCGTCTTTGCGATCTCCTTTATAATGTCGCTCTGTACGTTGAAAATAGCGTCGTTGGTGCAGAGATTTATCCCCATTGATGCGCCCGACTGGCTCATTGCGGCATAGTACCACGGATTTGCAGCCCTTTCATCCGCTTCCTTGACAACGCTGTGGCACATACCGCTTTTTTCTGCGGCAAGATCAAGCAGCTTTCTGTCATAATATGCAAAGCCAAGCTTTTCAGCGACCTTTTCACCTATGAGATGTCCTCCGCTTCCGAACTGGCGTCCGATAGTTATAATTTTTTTGCTCATAATCATTCCTCCTTTTGAGAAATCTTTCTAAACTGTATTATATCATATATGCACATAAATTTCAAGTAATCATATTAAAGTTTTGTATAGATTACCATAAGAAAAACCTAACTTTCGTGCAAAATGGCGTTATTTCGTCATTTTGTATATTGTAAAATAGTTCCTTCAATGATATAATTATATGTTGTCGAAAAAATCAGAAAAAAGGGAGAAATCAATGAACAGCACAAAACTTTCGGAATATAAATTCACCGACGGACTGCGTGACGGAATACCGATAGGGCTCGGATATCTTTCCGTTTCGTTCAGCTTCGGCATCGCAGCGGCAGGAAAGGGCATCTCTATCTTCTCCGCGCTGCTCATTTCAATGACAAACCTCACATCGGCAGGTCAGCTCGCAGGTCTTGGCATCATCGCAGCAGGCGGAACGCTTATCGAAATGATACTCACACAGCTTGTAATAAATATGCGCTATGCCCTTATGAGCATCTCGCTTACGCAAAAGCTTGACAGCAGCTTTACGGTAGGACACCGACTCGGCACATCATTCGGAATGACCGATGAGATCTTCGCCGTCGCCGCAGGGAAAAAGGGAGATATCAATGTCAGATATATGTACGGTCTGATACTTATCCCGTTTGTATGCTGGAGCCTCGGCACCTTCCTCGGAGCCGCAGCAGGCGAAATACTCCCCGATATGCTGAAATCCGCACTCGGCATCGCTATCTACGGTATGTTTATTGCTATCTTTGTGCCGCCTGCAAGAAAGTCGATCGGCGTGTTCTCGGTCGTTGCATTTTCCGCAGCAATGAGCTGCTGCTTCAAGTATATCCCTGTTTTCTCGGGGATATCGAGCGGCTTCTCAATAATAATATGCGCATTGACAGCATCTATCCTCGGCGCTCTCATCTTCCCCAAA
The DNA here is from genome assembly GCA_051891935.1 of Oscillospiraceae bacterium. Classification (GTDB taxonomy): domain Bacteria; phylum Bacillota; class Clostridia; order Oscillospirales; family Ruminococcaceae; genus UMGS363. The sequence goes on along the minus strand of JBJFFR010000022.1, from coordinate 13,267 downwards.
AAGGAGGAAGAAAACGATGCTTGATCTTAAAATTTTAGTGTATATCCTTGTAATGGCGCTTGTTACATACCTTATAAGGATGATACCGTTTGTCCTGTGCAGAAAGAAGATACAGTCGAAATTTTTGCAGAATATGCTCTATTATGTGCCGTATGCGGTACTCGGAGCAATGACTATCCCTGCGATACTTTATTCAACCTCGAGCATAGTTTCCGCCGTTGTAGGACTTGGCGCGGCGTTGTTCTTTGCATTCAGGAACAAATCGCTGATAGTCGTTGCGATCGCAGCCTGTTCGGGAGCATTCCTTACGGAGCTGATAATGAGCCTTGCAGTCTGACCCTGCGAAGATATCAATAATTCCCACCGTTCCTCAATTCGCACCCCGGATAATAGTGTTCGAGTATCTCACGGTAGGTCTTGCCCTCTTTTGCAAGGCAATTTGCCCCGAACTGGCTCATTCCAACACCGTGACCGCTGCCTTTTACCGAGAATGTGTATTTTCCGTCAGCTTCGCTATAAGAAACGGTAAATGCCGCAGACCTCAATCCGAGCGCAGCACGCACCTCCTGACCGCTGTATGTTTTTTCACCGACAGTTACTCTCTTTGCATAACCGCCGCTTGTAAGGCTGTCAACGGAAACCGTGCTTTTTTCGCCGAACTCCGCATCGGGGAATGCTGCTTTCAGTTCATCTGCGGTGAAAGCTTCCTCGCTGTAAAAGGTCGGGGCGTCCTTGTCCCACTCGCTTTCAACCGAGATAAGATACGGGAATGCCGCATCCCACACTTCGGAGGAATCCTCCGTTTTTCCGCAGGATATGGAATGGAACGCTGCGGCGATAGGCTCGTTTTCATAGAAAAGCGCTTCATTATGTACGGCGTCAACGGCGTTTTCGATCTTTTCAAGATATTCGTCGTAAGCCGTTCCGTAAAAAGCCTTTCCCTGCTCGGGAGTGAAAAACGCCTGATACTTCGTGCTGTCATTTGAGATAAAAGCACCCATAAGCTCGGCGGTCGGAGCTTCCTTTTCAAGCTTTTCCCTGCGAAGGGCGTAGGTATATGCCGCAACAGCCTGCGCTTTGAGCGCTTCGGGCTCATAAACGGCAGGCATTTCAGCCATCACCGCACCGACAAGATAATCCCTCATCGGCATTTCCGTCACCTTTCCGCTCGTGATGTCGAAAACTGTGAAAACGTCATCCGAGGGCGTTTCTTCCTCGGCTTTTTCCTCCGATGTGCTTGTCCGAACAGTTTCGGATACTGCTTGTTCCGGAGCATCATCGGTTTTCTCCCGTCCCGCAAAGCCCACAAGAGGGATAACAAACACGAATGCGGCAAAGATAAGCATTATTTTCAACAGATCCTTCATTTAAAACATTTCCTTTCGAAAAGCACTGTAATGATTTAAATTGTTACAAATATGACAAAAAGAACAGACAAATGACATTTTTTTCGTGACCCGTTTTTTCAAAAAAGCTTGACAAGAGTTAAAAGCTATTGTAAAATAAAAGGGTACATATTCTTTTTATCAAAGTGTGCGCCTATACATTTGTGCAATGATGCACTTTTTCCGCAATGACGCAGACTTTGTATATGTGCGTCATGCTTTGATATTCGGGCTTTTGCCCTGTTGTATAAAAGCATTTGAAGAAAGGGGGTCGCTCTTTTTAAAGAGAGCACTTCACTATGATTGGAAAAGAAAATCAAAACGGCAGCGCTGCTATAACTAATTTATGCAGCGAATTTCTTAAACATAACAATATCCCGACAGAACTTTATGAAAAATATCAGGTAAAAAGAGGTCTTCGCAACAGCGACGGCACAGGCGTTGTCGCAGGTATAACAAACATCTGTAACGTTCACGGATATGTGGTTTCCGAGGGCGAAAAGGTGCCTGCGGAGGGCGAGCTTATCTACAGAGGCTACAGCATCAACGATATTGTTGCCGGAATACAGAAGGAGAACCGCTTCGGCTTTGAGGAAACGGTGTATCTCCTGCTCTTCGGCGAGCTTCCGACACAGGAACAGCTTGACGGCTTCAACGCGCTTTTATCCGAATACCGTGAACTTCCTCCGGGATTTTCCGAGGATATGATATTTAAGGCTCCGTCCAAGAATATAATGAATAAGATGGCTCGTTCGGTGCTTGCTCTTTATTCATACGATGTCGATCCCGAGGATCAGTCGCTTGCGGCAGAGCTCAACCGTGCGATATCCGTTATTGCAAAGCTCCCGTCCGCAATGGTGGACGCTTATCAGATAAAGCGCAGAGTTTACGACCATGACAGTCTGTATATGCACCCCCTCAATCCCGAGGAATGTACTGCGCAGAGCATACTCTCAACGCTGCGTTCCGACCGTGTTTACTCCGAGGAGGAGGCAAAGCTTCTTGACCTTATGCTCATTATCCACGCTGAACACGGCGGCGGAAATAACTCGACCTTCACCTGCAGAACGCTCACATCCTCGGGCACCGACGCTTACTCCGCTTATTCGGGAGCTATCGGTTCGCTGAAGGGTCACCGTCACGGCGGCGCAAACACAAAGGTCATCGCACAGCTTGAAGCGTTCAAGAGCAATATCCGGCACTGGGACAACGACGACGAGGTAAAGGATTTTATCTCAAAGGTCATCCGCAAGGAAGCAGGCGACGGCACGGGACTTATCTACGGTATGGGTCACGCTGTCTACACCGTTTCCGACCCGAGAGCCGTTATACTTAAAGAAAATGCAATGAAGCTTGCGGCAGGAACCGACTTTGAAAAGGAATTTATACTCCTTGACGCTGTCGAGCGCCTTACACCGCAGGTTTTCGCCGAGATAAAGGGCAGCAATAAGGCAATGTGCGCAAACGTTGACCTTTATTCGGGACTTGTTTACCGTATGCTCAAGATCCCCGTTGAGCTGAACACTCCTATGTTTGCAGTAGCAAGAATTGCAGGCTGGGCAGCACACAGGATCGAGGAGCTTACAACAGGCAACAGGATAATCCGACCGGCTTACAAGCCCATAGCAAAGAGAAGAGCTTACAAGACGATCGAAAACAGATAATACAATTTATTTATCAAAAAGGAGAAGTTGACATGAGCGCAAAACAGGTTACTCCGTACAAAAAGAAAAGAGTCTTACTTGACAAGAAGTTTTCTATGGTCATTTATGCAGTCACTCTTGTGCTTGCGGTTGTATGCAGAACATTCCAGCTCAAGGACAATATGAATTTTGCAAAAGGCACATACATTGATCCCGGCATAAATTGGACGATGGTCGTTATCCTTGTCGGCTTTGCACTTCTTCTTGCCGTTATGATATTCGGCGAATCGAGAGATAAGGTCATCCGCTCCTGTATCCTCATCAACCCGATGCGTTTAAAGGCAGAACGTCTTAATAAAAAGGTTTCTCCGAAGGCTGCGGCTTCGATGTTCGTAATGGCAGGTCTTCTCATTTATGAAACTATTGCACCGATAGTTTCACAGATAAGCCTTAACAAGAGTATGTCCACAGAGGATGAACCGATCGGCGCATTTGCAGGCATCACGGCTATGCAGTGGATCAACTACGCATTCATGATCGTTCTCTGCTTCACCTTTATTTCAACGGGAATGAGCATTTTCAAGGGTGAAGGAATCACCAAGGGACAGTGCGTTTTCATTACACTCTACCCTATCTGGAAGCTTGTCCGCACCTTTGAGCTTATCACGACCTATCAGGTCATCGGACCATACTCCGAAAAATGCTATATCCTTATGACCAACGTTTTCGCGGCACTCTTCTTCCTCAATGTTGTAAGATTCTTCTGCGGATATGAAAAGAAGAGAACCAGATACTACATGATACTCTTCGGCTATGCTGCTTCGATAACCGCAGCAGTTTCCACACTTCCGAGATATGCAATGTTCTTCCTTATCGACTACACCGTAAGAGAGGGTATGCTTTCTCCCGATTCCACAGATGTCGGTCTCATTTTTGTAACAGCTACTATCGTTGCTGTATTCTGGAGCACCTACGTTTACAGAGTAATGCCCAAGCTCAACCTCACGGGCAAGCGCCGCTGGACAGGACTTCAGACCGATGGCAATTCCAAGATGGAGTCCATCGACGACTGATAACTATTTATGGGGTGTTTTAAGACGGTGCAAAAGCCGCTTTGAACACTCCATTTTTTATACCGTACAAAAACGAAAGGAGATTCCGCTATAATGAAAAAAAGCAGAACAGCGATCCTTGCGGCAGTCGCTTCGATCATGCTCTCCGGCTGCACATTGGGCGGCTCGGCGGAAAATCTTCTTTCCCCTCCCATTCTGCACGAGGAGCAGGAGGAGATCTACTCCGCACTTCTTAAATGCACGGGCGAAAATATCAGCCTGTGTTATCCTCGCTCGGGAACACGCCGTTCGGCATTCGTCATCGAAGATATCGACGGCAGCGGTGAGGATGAAGCGATCGTTTTTTACAGCGTCCGTGACCAATTAAGAGTGAATATCCTCGACAAGGACGAAAACGAAAAATGGAAGTCTGTCTGCGACTTTGCAGGCATAGGTACAAGCATTGACCGCATACAGACAGCTTCTATCGGCCCGACAGCCAGAACAAGCATCATTGTCGGATACGGCGAATCGGGCAGCGACAAGCTCCTGAAGGTCTACAGCTACGCAAAAGGCACCGTCAGCGAGAATTATTCCGACAGCTATTCTTCATTCTTCACCTACGATCTTAACGGCGACGGGAACGACGGACTTTGCATTATCCGCTCCAACAACGAGAATATCGGCAGGAAGGCAGATTTCTCCATTGTCACCGACACGGGGAAAAGCGTTGAAAAGCAGGACACTATAGCTCTCAATGACAGAGCCTCCGAGTTTGTGGGAGTTGTTCTCGGGAATGTCGGAGAAAACACGCCTGCAGTTTTCATTGACGAGCTTTCGGGCGGTCAGCTTTCGACTGAGATAATATACAGCGTTGCGGATACGCTTCGAAATCCGCTCTATCTTGACGAGCGCCAGATGATAAACGATACTATGCGCAGCAAGGGCTACTATTCCGCAGACATCGACCTTGACGGCATAACCGAGATACCGACGCTGTCCTATTTTCCCGGCTACGACCAGGACGACCGTGACGCCTTTATCTCGACCAACTGGAACGTTTACTCAAATTTCACGATAAATAAGAAATATTCAAGCTATTATGACACCGAAAAGGGCTTCTGCTTCGTCCTTCCTGCCAGATGGGACGGGCTTGTTACGATAAAAAGGGACGAACATAACGGCGACATCGTTTTTTACAAATATTTCGTCGATCTTATGAATTCAAATATCGAGCTTCTGCGGCTTTCCGCTGTTTCGGCAGATTATTATGACGAAAAAACGGAAAACGGATATGTATGGCTCAAAAGCAGAGATAATATCCACTATTTCTGCAAGCTTCCCGAGGCTTCCGATGAACCGCTCATACCCACGGCTGCCGAGGTCGTAAACAATTTCTATATCATGTCACGAAACTGAACAGGAGGAAAAATCTATGAAAAGGATACTTGTGTGCGAAGACGAGGATGTTATCCGCGACTTTGTCGTTATCAACCTTAACCGTGCAGGCTACGATGTAGTTGACGTAAACTGCGGCGAAGACGCCCTGCGTGTTTTTGACGAGGAAAACGGAAACTTTGATATTGCACTTCTCGATATAATGATGCCCGGGATCGACGGCTTTCAGGTCTGCAAGGCTCTGCGCAAAAAGAGCAGCACTCTCGGCATTATAATGCTTTCCGCCAAGACGCAGGAAATGGACAAGGTAAGCGGACTTATGCTCGGCGCAGACGATTATATGACAAAGCCGTTCTCGCCTTCCGAGCTTACTGCAAGGATAGACGCTATCTACCGCCGTGTAAGTATGTCGGTTGCCCGTGAGGAGGAGGAAAGCTCTACTATCGTTTCCGGCCCGTTCGAGCTTGACCTTAAAAGCAGGACGGTTTCCAAAAACGGCGTTCCTATCGAGCTTACGCAGGTCGAATATCAGATACTTGAATACTTCCTCAACAATCAGAAGACTGCACTCGACCGTTCAAGCATACTTACCCATATCTGGGGCGAAAACTATTTCGGCGATGACAAGATCGTCGATGTAAACATAAGAAGGATCCGAATGAAGATAGAGGACGAGCCTTCCAACCCGAAGTACATATCAACAATTTGGGGCTTCGGCTACAAGTGGACAGCAGGTGACTCAAAGACTGAATAATTCGGAGGAAACCGCTTTGGAAAATAAAAAGATCACAAGGCGAAACAACATAACACGCCGCTGGATGATAAACAATATCGGCTTGATCGCTGCCGTTCTGTTTATGGTCACGCTTGCAAGCACGGTCTTTCTGCACAGCTTTTACTACAATTCCGCAAAGCAGTATCTCTCCTCGAGAATGAATATGGTATCGAGCATCCTGCAGAATTCCTACAACGACCCTGCAACGAGCTTCACTGCGGAAACACGCTCCGTTGTCGAAAACTGGGCGGACAGAAACCGCACCGAGCTTATGGTCATCGGCAGGAACGGCAATATTGTCCTTACATCATCCGGCTTCGTTCCGACTATCGAGGACCCTATGACCGACTACAAGGACGCTGTAAGCTCGGGCGAAACGGGCTACTTTGTCGGAAGAACGTCGGAAGGCGAAAAAATGATGGCGTTGAGCATCCTTCTCCCCGAAAATGACGCAGGATACATTGCAGTAAGAGTCGCTTCCTCAATGAAAAGGATCGACAGGCAGCTTTTTCTGCTGTTCCTTATCGTTGCAGGAGTTTGTGCCGCCGTGCTGATAATGACATTCTTCTCGGGAATGTACTTTGTCAAGTCGATCGTTATCCCCGTGCGGCAGATAAGCGCAACAGCAAGGCGCTACGCAAAGGGCGACTTTTCGGTAAGAATACGCAAGAAGAACGATGACGAGATCGGCGAGCTGTGCGACACGATAAACCACATGGCGAAGGAGCTTGCAAACTCCGAAAAGCTGAAAAACGAATTCATTTCAAGCGTTTCCCACGAGCTTCGCACTCCGCTGACCGCTATAAAGGGCTGGTCGGAAACGATCGCAAGTATGCCCGAGGACAGCGCAGCCGTTGCAAAGGGAATGCGAGTTATCGACCTTGAAACGGAACGTCTTTCACGAATGGTCGAGGAGCTGCTCGATTTTTCCCGTATGCAGAACGGCAAATTCACGCTCCAGAAGGAAACTATGGACGTCCTTGCCGAGCTTGGCGATGCGGTGCTTATCTACGGCGAAAGCGCCAAGAAAGCAGGCATCACGCTAAAATACGATGAACCCGATATGCTGCCGTTCATCATCGGCGACAAGAACCGTATCCGTCAGGTCTTCATAAACATTATCGACAATGCAATAAAATACTCCGATAAGGGCGGACTTGTTTCCGTTCAGGCTGAAATGGCGGACGCAGCGCATATCGTAGTGGATGTTTCCGATACGGGCTGCGGAATAAGCAAGGAAGATCTTGCAAAGGTCAAGACAAAATTCTACAAAGCGAACTACACACGCCGCGGTTCGGGCATCGGACTTGCCGTTGCTGACGAGATAGTCACTATGCACGGCGGAAGGCTCGATATTTTAAGCGAGGAAGGACAGGGCACGACCGTCCGCATAATCCTCCCGATAAAGCAATAACCCTTTGAAAGGAAAACATATAATGAGCAAAAAGAATCCTGAAGAAAAATTCAAATCGAAGATCGGCGGTCAGGCTCTTATCGAGGGCATTATGATGCGAGGCATCGGCATTGCCGCAATGGCGTGCAGGCTCCCGAACGGCACGATAGATGTCGAAACATGGGAGATAAAGAACGGCAAAAAGGCTCCGTGGTATAAGAAAGCTCCGTTCATCCGGGGCTGCTTCAACTTCGCAGAAACTATGGCGGAGGGCATACGCTGCACAATGAAGTCCGCCGAAAAGCAGATGACCGACGATGAAGAAGAGGAAGAACCCTCAAAATTTGAAAAATGGCTTGAAGAAAAATTCGGCGACAAGCTTGTGAACGTCATAATGATAATATCAATTGTGCTTGCAATGGCGATCTGCGTGCTGCTCTTCAAGTTCCTGCCGATGCTTATCTCAAAGCTTCTTTTGAGCGCAGGCGTCCCCGACTGGGGAAGGACCGTTGCGGAGGGCATAATAAAGCTTGCTCTTCTGATCGGATATTTCTACGTTATCTCGTTGACCGAATCTATGCACACGACCTTTATGTATCACGGCGCAGAGCATAAGACCATCGCCTGCTACGAAGCACAGAAGGAGCTGACGGTCGAAAACATCCGTCCGATGTGCCGTTTCCACCCTCGCTGCGGAACGAGCTTCATAATGATAGTTATCCTTATAAGCATAATCGTCGGAATGTTCCTGCCGTGGAAAAACATCGGATTAAGACTTATAATGCAGCTTCTCCTGCTCATCCCCGAAGCTTCGATAGCTTATGAGCTTATAAAGCTTGCAGGAAGATTCGACAATCCTTTCACAAGAATCATCTCCGCACCCGGACTCTGGCTCCAGCACATCACAACAAAGGAACCGAACGACAAACAGATCGAAGTTGCGATCGCTGCTCTCACCCCCTGCCTGCCGAAAGAGGACGAAGAGGATAAATGGTAAATTATTAATGCGCAATAACTAATGCGTAATTCGTAATGCGTAATTAATTTGTTTTTTAACAATATATGTATATTTGTAGGGGATGGGTTTTCCATCCCGTCAAACGAAATAATGAGATGTTAAACGGGTGGGGCGACCCCACCCTACAATACTTGATATATTCAAGGTATATAATAACCGTAGGGGCGGATTCAATATCCGCCCTTTTGATTAACGATTATATAATCACTGAAAGGAATCCCACGATATGACCAACGCAGAATTATATGATTATATCGGCAGCAAGCTGAAAAACGCAGGCATAGAAGAATACGTTTTTGAAAGCCGCTGCATCATCGAAGATATTATGGGACTTGACCGGCTTTCGCTTGCAATGAACGCAGAAAAGACTGCCGATGAAGCAAAGAAGGACAAAGCCCTCCTGCTGCTTGAAAAACGTCTGAACGGCGAACCTCTGCAATACTTGCTCGGCGAATGGGAGTTTTTCGGTCTGCCGTTCAAGGTCGGAAAGGGTGTGCTTATCCCCCGTCCCGATACGGAAGTGCTTGTCGAAACGGTGCTTGACCACTTTTTAAAGTCAGGAAAGCACGACCCCGAGATCATCGACCTTTGCAGCGGAAGTGGCTGTATTGCTGTTGCTTTGCAAAAAAATCTGCCTCGGTCAAAGGTCACGGCGGTGGAGCTTTCCTCCGAAGCCTTCCCCTACCTTACCGAAAACATCCGCAGGAACGGCGCAGATGTTAAAATAATGAAGGGCGATGTGCTCAACGGCGAGCTGCTGCAGAATTTCTCCGCCCCCGATGATTTCGGAGAGTTCCGCAAGCTGGACTGCGTCGTTTCCAATCCGCCGTATCTTACCGAAAAGGAAATGGGAGAGCTTTCGCCCGAGGTGAAATGCGAGCCCGAAACGGCGCTTTACGGCGGAGCGGACGGACTGAAATTTTATCGTGTCATCTCCTGCCTTTGGAAAGAGATACTCAAAGAGGGCGGCTTGCTTGCCTTTGAGATAGGCTATGAGCAGGGCGAAGCCGTTTCGGATATCCTCCGAAAGAGCGGCTACACCGATATAAAGGTAATAAAAGACCTCGGCGGCAATGACAGGGTCGTAACAGGAATAAATATGAATAAAAAACAGATAAAAATATGACATTTTAGACGAAATTTTGGACAAATTATTGAATTGCAAAAAAATGTGTGCTATAATAGGGTAACGCCTTGCAAAGCCTTGAAGCGGACTTTGTGCGGTATTGCCTTAATGAGCACACATTTTCTTGTATTAAGGAAACGGCGAAACGAACGCTTCACTTTAATCGGCGATCCCTTAATTTTATGCGGAGGCTTTATATATGTACAATTACACAGAACTGGAGGGGATCATCAAACGGGTAAGCTCTGTTTTCGATGTCGTCAAAATTGTCGACCCTGCCGAATATAGAGAAATAATCGTTGATAACGGCGAAGTTAAATACGGCGGAAGCTGCTTTGAGATGCTCGGAAAGAATTCCCCCTGCTTTAACTGCCCCTGCAAGTCCGCTTATGAAACAGGAAAAAATGTTGAAAAATACGAAGCAATAGACGGCAGGATAGTCCAAGTAACAGCTTTTCCTGTTGAATTCACCGATCAAAACGGCAATGTCCGCAAATATGCCCTTGACCTTGTGAATTTCATGTCAAAGGAGGCTCTTGTTTCAACGGCAAGATCGAATATTATGGTCGATCTTATGACAGGAATACCGAACCTTTCGGGATTTTTGGATATGATCTTAAATCTCATCGTTTCCAAAAGAATATCGGAATATGACGCTTTCTTTTTCAATATTCACAACTTCAAATTCATCAACAATATCTTTTCATACGAAGAAGGCAACAGCGTTATCTCAATCTATGCCGAAAATATCATGAAAACGCTGGAGAAAGACGAGATTCTCGCCCGTGTCGGAGGCGATAATTTCGTTGCGGCAGTACGGAAAGAGAACGCCGAAAGGTTCATTGACCTGCTCGGAAATGTTGAAGTCGCTGTTACGGCTAAAAACGGTCGGCTTATGAAATTCGGATTCTCCGCAAAGATCGGCGGCGCACACCTTGATGAATATATCCGTTCACCGGGAGAGGTAATGCAAAAAACAAATATTGCTTACCAGAGCATTAAGAGAGTCAAGGATATCCAGAGCATATATTTTTCACCCGATCTTTTTAACAAAATGATAGAGATGCAGGGAGTCATCCACGGCTTCGACAAAGCTATCGCAGAGCGTGAATTCATTGTTTATTACCAGCCGAAGGTCGAGCTTGGAACAAACAGGATAATCGGCGCAGAAGCTCTTGTGCGATGGAACCGTGACGGCGTGATAATCGCCCCGGGAGTGTTTATCCCGACGCTTGAAAAGGAAAACAAGATATGCGAGCTTGACTTTTATGTTCTTGAAGAGGTCTGCCGTATGCTCCGCAGGTGGCAGGACGCGGGAAAAGAGCTTGTCTGTATTTCAAGCAACTTTTCAAGAAAGCATCTTGAAGATTCGGAGTTCGTGGACAAGGTGCTTGAGATCGTTGACAGATACGGCGTAGACCATAAATATATTGAAATAGAGCTTACGGAAAGCGAAGAATTCAGCGACTACGGCACAATGTCCGTATTCGTTGAGAAATTCCGTCAAAAAGGCTTCAAAACTTCGATTGACGATTTTGGAACGGGTTATTCAACTCTTAAAATGCTTCAGAGGACATCCCTTGACATTGTAAAGATAGACCGCTCGTTCATTCCTCTTTCGGCTGATTATCCCGAAAAGGAAAAAGCGTTTCATATTCTCCGCGATATGGTAAATATGACCCGTGACCTTGGTATGAAGGTCATTGCAGAGGGCGTTGAGGACAATATCCAGCTCGGATATCTAAAGGATATCAACTGTGATTTTGTCCAGGGCTATGTTTTTGACAAACCGCTGCCCGAAAGCGAATTCGAAAAACGTGTTGATGTTAAATATTACGACCGAGGTGAATGATAGATGTACGAATGCAGATGCAGCATTATGATATTGTCGGAAAACAGTCTTATCGGAAGGACGGCCGAAGCTGCCGAGCCGCTTGAAGACTGCACATTTGATGTTTCCTTCCCCGAAAGCATTGAATCCGTTTACGACAGCAGTGATACGGCGATAATAATTGACGCTTTTGACGCTGTAAATGCGAAGCTTTCACGTTTTCACGAAGCATATAAGGTTGTTGTCCTTCCGAAAGGCGATACGCAGGATTTTGCGGAAGTAATTGCCGAAGCCGACGCTGTCTGGACGGACACTTCAAGTGAAGCGCTCACAAAGGCAAATTTTCTCCGCCTGCAGAAGGATATGAAGCTGCGCTTTGATATGAGAAGGATGGAAACCTGCCTTACAACTGCGATAGACAGTATCCCCGACCTTGTATGGTTCAAGGACGATAAGGGCAGACACCTTATGGTAAATGACGGCTTCTGCCACGCCGTTGACAAAACAAAGGAAATGATCTATAAAAAGGGGCATTATTATATCTGGGATATGCCCGAGGACGAGTATAAAAAGGGCGATTATGTCTGCCTTGAATCGGAAGAGATCGTTATGAGAGCCCGTCAGACCGTCCGCTTTGACGAAAAGGTCAAGACGAAAAAGGGAATGAGATTGTTCAGTACATATAAAAGTCCGCTTATCGACCAGGACGGAACGATCTTCGGCACCTGCGGCGTTGCACACGACGTCACCGAGCTTCAGAATATCAACATCGAGCTGGACGCTGTTCTGAACAGTATGCCTTTTACAGTCATAGTCGAAGGAAAGGATCACGAGATAGTGAACGTGAATCCGAAATTCTCCGAGTATTTCCCTAACTGCGGAAACGCTGTCGGAAAGACAAGGGACTACTGGCAGAACTGCACCGAAAGCATGACGAAGCTTGAAAACGGAGCTACAAAGGTAGTTGTGAAAACGGACGAGGGATTAAAAACCCTCCTTATGGCTGAAAATATCATCAGCGACACCTTCGGCGAGCAGATCGGCGAGGTCTTCGTGCTGCGTGATATCACCGCAGAGCAGACCATTGAGGAACAGGCTGCAAAACAGGAGAACACCGACCTTCTCACAGGACTGGATAACCGCCGAGGACTGACTGCACAGCTTGAAAGGCTCAAAAAGGAATCGCAGCTCACCCTTACCGTTATTGATATTGACGATTTCGGAATCTTCAATAACAGCCACGACAATGATATCGGAGATATTGCATTAAGACTCACCGCACAGAAGCTTTCGGAGATATACCCGACCGATATTATTGCAAGAACGGGCAGCGACGAATTTGCCGTTGTCAGCGTCGGAAAGCTTTCCGATGAAGAGATAAGGGAAACCGCAGAACGTGCGCTGAATACGCTTACATCGGCATATTCATCAAAGGGATACACAAAGGGACTTTCCGTAAGTCTTGGTATCGCCGTACAGCGGATCGGAATAGATGAGGAGCAGGATATCACGCTGCTCACCGAAAAGAGTGAAAAAGCTCTTTACAGCGCAAAATGCTCGGGAAAATCGAAGTATTGCATATTCTGAAGGCACTGCGAAGCCAAGCAAAAGTTTCGCTCAAGCCTTTTCAAAGGCTTGCAGGGGTC
>JBJFFR010000021.1:0-23929 GCA_051891935.1 Oscillospiraceae bacterium | reverse complement strand
ATAAATAATGATAAGACCGAGCAGGATAATATCAGACGGTTTGTTTCTGTTGCGAAAAAATACACCAAATTGACAGAGCTTTCAACGGACATCCTGCACGATTTTATTCAGAAAATCGTTGTTCATGCTCCCGATAAGTCAAGCGGAAAGCGTGTTGTTCAGATTGATATTTACTACAATTTTATTGGCAAGATAAATGATTGAAAAGAAAAATCCGAGCCACTTTGATTTTATGGCTCGGATTGATGAGATGGGTTTGTATCCTTATTGCAGCGGCGTTGATACGTTGTTTAACGGTTAGAATTAATCTCTCCCAGATTTTGGTCGGGGAGGGATTTTTTGCGTTTATAGGGATTTTGTCATCCTATTTGTCTCCCAAAAATATTTGTGGAGACAAATAGGGTGACAAATTCAATTCTGTTAGGAAAACGCTGATTAATGCAGAAATGTGTTAATCAGCGTTTTTTTAGTTTAGTCAGGATAATATATTCTCTGTCCTCGCTTATTCCATTATTAACCAGTCTATCAAATTTGTAGACTTAATTCCCTCATAAGAAGTTTCCATTCCTGTATTTATGGACAGGACGATTTTTTCATAATTGTCCGGAATTTTTTGTAATGGCTTCAGTTCTCTCTGACGCACATCTTCACTTGTCATTGACTTGAATGTAGAGCTTATTATCAGGCTTTGTCGCAATGAAGTCGACCTCCAAATTATCGACTTTACCGATAGAAACATCATACCCTCTGCGTAGCAGCTCAAAGAATACGACATTCTCCAGAGCATGTCCGATATCACGATCTCTGAAACCGAGCAGATAATTCCTGAGTCCTATATCGACAATGTAATATTTTCCAAGTGTACGCAGATATTCCTTTCCCTTGATGTCAAATCTCTTGATCTCATAGAAAAAGTTAGATTCAAGCAGTGCATTTACATACGCCTGGACAGTATGTGCACTTGGAGTTCCTTTGCGTCTGCCCTTTGCCGATGAAGACCCCAATACTGCGGAGATAATCACAAAGGTGCTTTTCCTTGCCGAGGACAGCAAGATAAAGGATCCGAGTATTTTGGAGCAGATAAAGTAACTGATAAAAGACTTACAGTGTGAGCCGAAAAGTTCACACTGTAAGTGTAATTTTAGTTGAGTGTTTTGATTTATACTAATCCCCGATTATAAAGTGTACAAAAAATGGGGCAAAAATCTCGTATCTGTTGAAAACAGCTTTATATGGATTTTGCGCAGATTTTTTGTCTACAGTTTAAATGGTTTTTAGTATTACAATGATGAGTATACTCTTTTAAGTGCAGCCGAGAGCTTGTTGTATATCATCTGATTTGGAAGATACTTTATGTCGGCAAATACCGAAACGCCATTTTTCTCAAAGTGTTCAAGTATTGCCGCTGCGCAGGCAGCACTTCTGCTCTGTCCGTAATCGCATTGACATATTATCTCACAGTCATCATTTACAGCGTGAAGAATAAACTCCGCCAGTCTGTCCGCTTCGGGGAAATAATCATTGTAACGCATATCGTACCTTTTCAGCGAGGACATATCAATATCCCTGACACCTGCTTGAAAAAGCCGAATATCCTGCCCCGAATAATCCACAGGCGCATAGTTTTCATCCCTGCTTTCGGGATCGTAAAAACTGATAACCGCTGTTTCCTCCGCAAAACCCTTTTCAAGCTGATTTTCCATTTCTGCTCTTGACATTATTCTTAATTTCATACCCGAAACTCCTTTCGTTTCTTTATGAAAAGAATAATAGCAGGAAAGATGTCCCTTTTTAGTCGCATCTTTTCTGCTATAATTTATTTTTCAGAGATTCTCTTTATTGTAATTATCAAGCGCACCCGAAATAGTTGACTTTATATCATCAACAAGACCTTTCGGCGAAAGAACCGTGACATACTTTAAGTATTGTATCGCCCAGTATTTCATCGCCTTGTAGTTCACTTTGACGCTTGCGGTAAAACTATCACCGTCAGATTGCATAACCGTCAGATCATTCCCGAACCAGTCAACAACATCGCCGAGAATGATCTTATTTGCCCTAAAAACAACACGTTCAATGCTCCCCGAAAACATATAAATATGCTGCGAAACATATTCGGAAAGATTAAAGCTTTTTTCAATATCTTCAACCCTTTCAAATCCCGTATCAAGCAGCTTTATGTCCGTTATTCTGTCTATCTGAAAGTTGTCGATTATCGCCGAATCCTTTTCCCTGCCGATAAGAAAATACCGCCCATTTGTCATTGCCATTCTGTACGGATCAACAATAAATCGCTTTGGTTCTCCCGATTCATCGGTTATCGGCTTGCGTTGTATTTTATTCTTTTTATCAACATAATAAGTGTTGTAAAGAAACGATATCCGTTGTCCCTTTTCTATGCCTTCGTAAATGATGTCAACATTCCAGAAATATTCTCCGTTCTGATACTTGTCCCGTGCAGATGTATGAGGGATTTTTTTAGCTTCAAAAACAGCTGTTTGACTGACCTCATCGCAGTCGTCCGATTTATTATCATCATTCTGCAGATACACTTTCTCATACTTGTGACCGCCGAGAGAACTGCTTTCATACAGATCTATAAAAGCTCTGCACAGGGTATTAACGTTAATACGCATTTCAGGATCAGTATCAAGACATTTGATAAGAGCTTCTTTTATCTCCTCGGCAGGCTTGACCTTACATGAGGACAGAATTTCCTCACAGCAGACGCCTGCTTCTATACCGTCGTCCCATGGCGTTTTTCCGCAGTACATTGCCATTACGGTTACCGCCAATGAATATATATCACTGCTGACAGAAACAGTTTTTCCGTTTTTCTGCCCGGGAGAACAGAATTTATCGGTAAAGCCTCCTCGTCCTAACGCTGATAATCCGAAATCTGTAAGCTTTCCGTTCTTCGGTTTATATACTTATTACACAATATTTTTTTGCCTACACTTTAGAGGTTCCCTTTAATGAGGGATTAGTATAATACTTCATGCAGCAGATATATTACGCTGTTACCTCTTATTGTATCTGCGATTTCTTCAAGATTCAGTTTTTCATGGTATTTCATTCCTTTTAGCTTTTTCTCTATTATACCGTGATACTGATTACAAGATTGTCGGCTTGATTTTTGGTAAGAATTGTGATATACTGATTGTAATGCTAATACTAATCTTTAATCAAAGTGTGGACAAAAAATCTGCACAAAACCATATAAAGCTGTTTTCAACAGCTGTAAGTTTTTGATCCATTTTTTGTACACTTTTTAATCCGGGATTAGGAAATTGCTGATTAAAGCGCAGCGTTCGTTTCGCCGTTTTGAGAAATGTACGAGTTTCCGCCTTTGAGGACATTTTGAAAAACGGCAGAAACGTATTAATCAGCGTTTCCTTAGAAACGAATTAATCAACGCTTCCTTATAGCAAGACATAGAAATAGACTGACAAAAGGAGGTAAGTGGCGACACTATTCAAGCTTTGTACCGCCGAACTTGTCAGGATATTTTTGTGGATTGCTATAGGGGTTCTCTATAGTATTACAATTCTAATTTTCTGAATAAAGGGGTAAGATCATGGAGTATATAATATGTTTTGTTTCTTCAGTCATTATTATCATCCTTACAATGATAATAGCCTGCTCTGCACGAAAAAACAGCAGCAGAATAGCAATAGTCGGAATCATTCCTGCAGCGGCACTGCTGTTTTATCCTGCAGGAAGCGGAGCTTCTCTTATCGAGAAGATAAATGATGTTATGGCAGCTCTTTTTCGTTCGGCAAGAGTTCTTTTGCTCGGCGAAGATTACAGCATGGAAATATTTGATTTCACAGGTCTGCCTCACGAGTTTGTAAATATATATGTCTGGGTTCTGACGCTTTTGTATCTTGCTGCGCCAATACTCACCTTTACTGTTATTCTTTCATTTCTTAAAGATTTGAGAGAAGGTATAAAGCTGAGTATCTCAAGAAAAGAAAACGTATATCTCTTCTCCTGTCTGAATGAAAATGCTGTTAAAACAGTAAAAAATCTGAACAAGAAGGGCTTATATGTTTTTTTTGAATCATCTGAAGATGATATTTTGAGCGATGAGCTAAAAAAATACAAGTGTTCATTTTTAGCCGGAAGCATTACCTCTGTCAGAAAAGATCTTCTTTCAAAACCGCACAGTCTTACTGTTTATCTTAACAGCGAGGACGAAAATCAAAATGCGTTGGATGCTGCGGAACTGATAAAAAGAATATCAGTATTAAGAAACAAGGATGATCTGCCTAATTCGGATATGTATGCTTTTACCGGACAACATGCACATGAGCTGCTGCTTAATGCAATTCCAAAGAAAAAAGTGAATCTCAGAAGACTTGATCTTGATACGATGCTTGCTGAACATCTGATCATGAGTGACAAGGATATTGCTGTATGTTTTACAGACTGCATTGAGGGCAGAGGAGCAGAAATATCACTTATCGGATTTGACAGATTCAACGAAGAGCTTTTTAGGTGCCTTTCGTGGTTTCTTCAAGCCTCTGAAGACAAAACTGTACTAAAACTTAACATCTACACAGATGAACAGACAAAGCAACAAATAGGTGAAAAATATCCTGAACTCGTTTTTGCTGAATCGCTCAGGGATATACCAAACTGCAGTATAAACATTTCTTCTTTATATGATCCATCGAAGGATAATGCATCCATCATTTTTATAAACTTCGGAAATGATATTGAAAACATCACTCAAGCAATAAACATATTTGAGAAAACAGCAAGAGTCAGAAATACCGATAATCTGAAGATCAAGATCCCTATCAAACAGCAGAGCATTTTCACCGATTCTGCAAATGAAGGAGATGTAAAGCCGCTTCATCCGATAAATCATAAAAAACAGGAATATCCTATAGATTTCCTGTTTTATGATAATGTTCTCGGAACAGAAAAAGCTGAGCTTGTTCAGGCAGAAAAAATTGCCGAAAAGCTGTATCATTCATGGAATAATGAAGGAAGCGGTACAGTGTATGATTTTGATTTTGACTATCGTTCATCCATGTCATCGGCTGTGTTCTGGTATATGTATGTAAAGCTGATCTGCAACGGCTCAACTCCTGAAAACAATGAGAAAAACAGACGCATCGAACACAGAAGATGGGTTTCATTTATGCGAAGTGAAGGATATATTTATTCTGCAAATCGGAATGATGCCGGAAAAATGCATAACTGTCTTGACGAATGGGACGCTCTGTCTGATACGGTGAAGGACTATGACGGACTGATAATTGAAGCGGTGGGCAAACTTCTGAAATAAACTGAACGTTTTTTCATATTACAGATATGCCATTTCCCTCATAAGAATTTTTTAGCCTGTCGTTATTCATCACAATATCAGCAATGCTTTTCAAGTATAACTCAATACAGCAAAATCATCGCTTCGCATCGATCAGAATTCCTTATACTAAGGAAACGCTGATTAATACGTTTCAGCCGTTTTTTCAAAATGTCTATGTCATAATGACATTAAAGACGGAAACTCGTACATTTCTCAAAACGGCGAAACGAACGCTGCGCTTTAATCAGCTTTTTCCTAAGGAAACGCTGATTAATACGTTTCAGCCGTTTTTTCAAAATGTCTATGTCATAATGACATTAAAGACGGAAACTCGTACATTTCTCAAAACGGCGAAACGAACGCTGCGCTTTGCCGCAGCAATAATCAGCTTTTTCCTAATCCCTCATTAAAGTGTAGACAAAAAATCTGCGCAAAATCCATATAAAGCTGTTTTCAACAGCTACAAGATTTTGCCCCATTTTTTGTACACTTTATAATCGGGAATTAGTATTAAATCTGTTAAAGGATCATTCAAGGCATATTTTCAGCCAATTCGGATAGTTTTCGTTTTCGGGATTATTCTTAATAAGTATCCGTATTTTTTCAGCAGCAGATTTTTTATACTCTGCAGCTGCTTCCGGATCGACATAAAGGCTCAACTTCATTTCAGCAAATGCCGAATAGTGGAGTATCATTAAATAATTTAATTTATTTACCGAATGAGCTATTATCTGCTTATAAATATCAAATGCCTGTTCAATTCTGCCCGAATGATCATAGACATTTGCAAGATCTGTCATAGAACCAATGGCTTTAACAAGGTCATTTATGTCGCCTCCGGAGATATATGCCGACATAAATGTATTTGCAGCAAAGAGAAAATGTCTGATGGCTGCGTCATCATCTGACCGATTACGGCTGAGCATACCCGCATATATACAAGCTTCAAAGGTCAGATCTTTAAAATAAGTGCTTATCAGCTTGTCAAACAAAACGGTATAGCATTCCTCAAAACAAAGAACAGCCTGTTTTCTCATAGAGATTAATAATTCATCCGGTTCATCGACAATTTTAGAGGCAGCAACATAGTATTCTCCCAATGTCTTGCTTGCTTCTGCAAGATCAAGGGCAAAATAAGCATATCTCAGGTCGGATCCTGATGAAGCTGAATAATGATCGTAATAGATCTCTCTTGCTGTGCGCTGCAATCGGACAGCTGTATTCATAGCTGTGTTGATTGAGATCGGTTCAGAGATCGCGCCGCAGGCTATCAGCAGATTGCCGATGTCGCTGCCCTCACTCAACCGGATAGCTGTTATGTAAAACAGCTCTGCATTGTGAATGTAATAGCGTGCAAGATCCTTTTTGACCTCCCAATCATCGGGAAAAAGCTCATAGTTTTCCTTTGCTGCCTTTTGATATTCGACTTGGTTCAGCATAAATGCTTTGATAAGCTTTCCGATTTTTATAAGACTGACAGAATACTGTTCAAGTCCCATCATAAGCAAGCGTCTGTTTTCGTAGCAGTCATTTTCACAAAGTCTGTACAGATCATTAAGATTGTCGCAGGCAAGCGGTTCGGCTTTGGCAAACTCTTTTGTTATAAAAAGCATACGGATACGTTCGGCTCTTGCCAAACACAGCTGAAACAGAGAACCATTGTCTTTTTCTTCTGCATAAATGGTTTCGAGAGATGCTATTGCATTATTATAAGCTTTTTCAGCCATATCAATATTGCCTGAATCCCTGTAAGCGTTTGCTTCTTTAAGAATAGTTTCTGCTTTATTATAGCTGTATACGAATTTGGGATCTTCACTATAACGTTTGGACAGTTCAACATATTTTTTCTGATTCTCATAATCGTAAATATTCCTATATATACTGCTGACCTTTAAAGCAACCATCTTATAGTCGATTTCTGCCATAGCTCGTCCGACCTCCGAGTGAACATGATCAACATTTCGGGATATCCAGTCATAAATGAACAAACCTCTCTCAAGCGCTGATTTATAGTCCTCCTGCATTATAAATCCGTCAATAGAAATGATCGTGCCAATAAGAGAAAATCTTTCTATTCTGTAAGCTCTGGGGACCTCCGTATCATGTTCTGTGATATTCACAACTGCCTCGCATAAAAGCTTTCCAAGCTCCAGCAAATTTTCAGCCTGATGCTTTTCATAATAAATATCAGAAAGACTGCTGTATTCATTAAGAAAGCTTTCAGCATTGGCTACATTTTTTTCGTGAAGATATTTTTCGTATAGGCTTTTTGCATAACGTTCCTGCCAGAAAGCAGCAAGATCAAGCTTTTTCTCGACACAGTTTCCTGTAAGGTACATATTTGCCAGCTGCTTCATTGCTTCAGGAACACCCTGCTTTGCAGATTCAGTTATGAGCTTTACTGCAAGCTCGTTGTCCTTTCGGGTATCTATACCATAAAGATATGCAAGTCCGATAAAAAAATTATGTTCCGGATCGTCGTCATCAGGTGTTCTGGCGATGCTGCTGAGTTGTTGATAAATACGTTCATTAATTGCTGTTTCATTGAATGGTATACATTCGGGCAGAGCTTCATAGCGTCTGTTCAGTTCGCTTATGTCAGTTTTTACCATTTCAACAGGAAGAATACTCTTGCCGATTTTTTTTGCAATGGGATATTCAATATTCTGAATATAGTTATCCTCAATTAGATTGGGAGTAATATTCATAACAAAGAGGCTGCTTTTTTCCAGTACCTTCTTGATGGAATCATCAAATTTTTCGCCGGGCACAAGAAATTCGTCATACCAAACAGCAATGTCACGCATAAAGGGATTGCGATGGATAATATCAATGAGCTGATTGGCGTATGCTCTGTCCTTTTTACGATAGCTGATGAAAACATAAGCATCAAAGGCTTCCTTTATCCTGCTGATATAGTCATCCTTAATAAGCACACTATTCAGATATTTATCCAGCTTTTCGTTGAATTCGATCTCGGTATTGTCATCTGAATTTGGATCAAGACATTGTATTTCTCCAAGCTTGGAATTTATACGGAGCATCTCATTTCCGCTGAGCTTTTCTGTCAGAATTGGCAGCACCGGTATATTAGCTTTTTGAAACAGACTGAGTATTTCTGTAAATACAGGATCATCAAAGTCGAGGATGCTCCTTGTTACGGCAACAACCGCAAGATTCATGCTCATAAGCTCTTCTTCGCTGAAGCTTTCAGGTTCCTTGTCATAGTATACAGCGCAGTTACAGCGTTCGAGTATCATTTCTGAAATGACAGTAATGTATTTAGAAATGTCTTTTGAATGTCCGGTGATATATACTCGTGCTTTTCCGCGAGGTGATGAGTTTCCACGAGTAATACTTTCCACAACAACAGCTCCTTTACAAAATATTAGGAAAGCGCTGATTAAATCGCAGCATTCGTTTCGCAGTTCTGAAAAATGTACGAGCTTACTCCTTTGAGGACATTTTGAAAAACGACTGAAACGTACTTGCCGCAGCAATATCAGCGCTTCTTTAGTATAATATTAATATATCATATCCGATTTGTTTTGTCAATAATACTAAAAATCAATTAAACTGTAGAAAAAAATCTTCGCATAATCCATATAAAGCTGTTTCAACAGCTACAAGATTATGCTCGATTTATTGTACAGTTTTTAAATGGTTTTTTTAGTATAATACGATATATCATACTAATCCCCGATAAAAGTGTAGACAGAAAAGCGCAAAATCCATATATTTATGTTTTTGCCCGATTTTTTGTACACACTTTTATCGGGGATTAGGAAAAAGCTGATTAAAGCGCAGCGTTCGTTTCGCCGTTTTGAAAAATGTACGAGTTTCCGTCTTTGAGTACATTTTGAAAAACGGCTGAAACGTATTAATCAGCGTTTCCTTAGAATTAAAGCCGATTATTTCTCAACAGGGTTGAGCAGCACATCATCAATTGTTCCCCAACCCTTGGCATCGCAGGATATTGCAATTCCTACGGTTATCTCACCGCTTTGGGTGGTGATATTTTTTATGGAAGGCGACTGCCAGTTTGCCCAGCCGACAACGCCTGTTTCCTGTGTATATTCCTTGCCGTCGGCAATTGCGTAGATGTACATCGTGTCATTTGCACAGTCGCCGCCCTGCAGAGAAAGCGAGAAATTATATTCACCCGGCTTGAGGTTTTTTACAGTCTGTTCAAGCTTGAAATCCACCTTGTTTTCGGAATAGAAATGGAACGAGAAGCTTCCCGTCTTTGCGTCGGTGGATTTTTCCTGGAAATCAAGCTCGGTGGTAACATCATTGACGTTGATGATATTCCACATGGAATAGTCCTTGTTTTCAAAGCTGTAATTCTCGATATAGTTTGGCTCAACCATTGATACGGTGCATTTGACGGGCATACCGTCTGCAACGCCGTTTACAACATAGTCGTTTGCACCGCAGCTCTGCATAAGGGCTTCATCATAGCTTTCCCATTCGACCTTTACCTGCTTTCGCTCACCGTTGTTGTAGATTGCGTCAGCGGTTTCGGGGAGTATAATATCATCGCCAAGACGTATTATGACCGAACAATCGGAATTTGCGTCTATTTTTATATCGGTAACAGCGCCCGTGTAAACATATCCGAAGGTTTTGAGCGATTCGAGCGCAGTTCCGTCAGCGGCAAACAACGCCTGATTATCCCAGCTTGAACCGCCGTAATAAATTCCTGCGTCATTCGGGTCGTATTCTGCGGAATAGCTTGAAGCCCAGCCCGAGCCGAACTTTTCCCAGAGCGTGAAACGGTCGTCGTAGTTTTCTCCCGGAACAGGAATCCATGCAGGCTCCCAGTAGCAAACGCCGATGCCCTTTTCGCCGACATTGTGAACCGCTTCGATAACATCGCTGATACCGTCAGCCTGCCCCTGAACGGTGAACTGATAATGCTTTTCGATAGTGCTGCCGTCGCCAATGGAGTTGGAGAAGTCATCTCCGTCCTCGGCTGTGTATGCATAAGACATTTCGGCAACCATAACATATTTTCCGTATTCATCCGATATCTTTTTGAGGATCTCAGTGAGATTATCGAGAGTGCCGTGCCAGTATGAATAATATGAGCTTGCAAATACATCGTAATCGACATCATAATTTGCAAGTATCTTTGCATACTGCTCGTAATTCTCAGACTTTTCGGGATTGGTGAAATGAACGGCAATAAGTATTTTCGGGTCAACCTCACGAACAGCCTTTGAACCTGCGCTCATGAGCTTGGTTATCTTTATCCAGTTGGTTTCTCCGCACATTGCGCCTGTCGTTTCGTTGCCTACCTGCACCATGCCAACGTCTGCGCCAGCCTTGATGATCTTTTCAAGGCTTTCCTTGGTGAAGCTGTAAAGTGCGTCCGCCTTTGCATCAATATCCATATCTTTCCAAGCCTTTGGAGCCATCTGCTTTGACGGGTCTGCCCAGAAGTCGGAATAATGGAAATCAACAATGGTTTTAATCCCGTTTTCGGCTGCACGTTTTCCGATCTCGGCAGCTGTGTCAACATCGTTTCCGCCGCCGCCGTAGCTGTTTCCGTTTGCATCAAAGGGGTCGTTCCACACCCTTACACGAACATAGTTTACGCCGCTTTGTTTGAGCGTCCTGAAAATGTCCTGCTCATTGCCGTTATAATCTTTGTATATTACTCCGCTTTTTTCCTCCGAGATAACGGAAGAAATATCGACTGCACGAATGAAATTCTGATTAAGACCGTCTATTTTGTCAACATAAATAGAGGAGCTTACAGGTTCGCTTCCCGTTATCCATGAATTATCGCTGTCGGTCTTGAATCCCAAAGGGTCAGAATAAGCTTTTGTTCCGCAGGCACTCAAAAGCATTGCCGCCGAGCAAAGCAATGCGGTTATGTTTACTTTTTTCAGATTAAACCCTCCTTTTTATGAAAAATGCACTGTTCATGAAAGATGCTATGAACAGTGCATTTGGAATCAGTGCATATTATGCATTAGTTGTTTGCAACGATAGCTGAATCAAGAGCGTCAAGCTCCGACTTAACATCTGCGCCGTCCCAGATGTTGCAGGATGCGCTTCCGGAGGATTCCCAGAATGCTGTCATCTGCGGAACGGAAGGCATCCGTAAGAAGTGCGCTCAAGGAATACAAAAATTACTGCACAAACGGCAGATTTGAATCCAACAAGAATGTCATAAACAATCTTGCCGATAACGCTTTTCCCGTTGTCGGACTTATCCCTATGATAATCCTTGTACTGTTCCTTGTAGTTGTTCCGCTGCTGTTTTCCGCTGCGGTCGCATTTACCGATTATTCCTCTCCCGATCATATTGCTCCGAACAACACTATAAACTGGGTCGGACTGGAAAACTTCAAAGCGCTTTTCGGCGGCGATGCAACATGGACAGGCGCATTCGGACGTGTTGCTGTATGGACGCTTGTCTGGGCGTTCTTTGCAACCCTTACCTGCTATGCGGGCGGTATGATAATGGCGGTAATTTTCAATGAATCCAAGCTGAAAATAACTCCCGTATTCCGTTCGATTTGCATTCTTCCGTATGCAGTTCCGACCGTTGTAACAATGCTTGTATGGCAGAATCTTCTGAACGGCAGCTTCGGTACAATAAACAGAACGCTCATAGCTCTCGGACTTATGGACAGCAGCACGGTCATCCCGTGGCTCTCCGACCCGACCTTTGCAAAGTTTACCTGTATCCTTATCAATCTCTGGGCAGGCTTCCCGTACTTTATGCTGCTCACAATGGGAACCATGACTTCGATAAATCCCGACATTTTTGAAGCTGCAAAGATAGACGGTGCAAATTCGGTTCAGACCTTCTTCCATATCACGCTTCCGAATATCGTATATCAGACAGCACCGCTCATTATAATGTCCTTCACTCATAACATCAACAATTTCGGTGCGATCTTCTTCCTCACAGGCGGAAATCCGAAGGTCGCAGACTCCACAGTCACATACGCAAAGGGTACGGATATTATCGTTACATGGATATACAATCTGACTATCAATATGCAGAAATATAATTATGCGGCTGTGCTTGCAGTATGTATCTTTGCGGTACTTGCACCATTCGCTATCTGGAACTTCAAGAATACAAAATCCTTTAAGGACGGTGAAATGTAATGGCAGCAAAAAACGTTAATAATTATTTGAACTCTTCCTATAAAGCGAGCAGACGTTTGGCTCAGGCGATAATATGCATTATCCTTACATTTGTATCCCTGCTTGTGCTCTATCCTCTTGTTTATACGATAAGTGCAGCCTTTACCCCGGGAAATTCCGTTTCGGCATTAAGCATTATACCCTTCGGAAACGGAGTAACTTCGGAGCATTTTGTCAAGCTTTTCACAAAGACAAACTATCTGCTCTGGTTCAGAAATACAATAATAATTGCTTTGGGAACTTCAATTACAACAGTTATTGTATGCTCCCTTGCCGCTTACATTTTCTCACGATTCAGATTTGCCTTTAAGAAACACATGATGATGGCTTTGCTTATCCTGCAGATCTTCCCATCGTTCATCGGAATGGTTTCCATCTATGTTATCCTTATGAGAATAGGCGGACTGGACACTCTCTGGGGTATGATACTCATTTACCTTGCAGGAAATATTCCGTATAACACATGGCTTGTAAAAAGCTATATTGACTCGATCCCCAAGAGCCTTGACGAGGCTGCAAGAATTGACGGTGCAAGCAACGCCACCACATTTTTCAAGATCGTTCTTCCGCAGGCAAAGCCTATAATCACTTTCCTCGGAATTACAAGCTTTACAGGTCCCTGGATGGAATTCATCTTCTCCAAGCTGATCCTCCGTTCAAACGAAAAAATGACGCTTGCTCTCGGACTTTACGCCTTTGTTTCCGATAAGAAGAACGAATTCACCGACTTCTGCGCAGGTTCGATACTCATTGCGATACCATTTATTATCTTCTTTATTCTTACACAGAAGATGCTTGTGACATCTCTCGGCGGCGCAGCTGTAAAGGAATAACGATCATATTTCTCATCTGCCGATGACTCGTTTCATCGGCAGAATATTTATCCTGAAAGGACGAATACCAATGAACGGAAATTTTTCTTATAACAATAAATATATCACAAAAGACGGAAACCCGTATTTCCCCGTTATGGGCGAGTTCCATTATTCCCGTTATCCTGCGGATATGTGGGAAAAGGAGCTTATGAAAATGAAAGCGGGCGGTGTGGACGTTGTATCAAGCTATGTTATCTGGATACATCACGAGGAGATAGAAGATCAGTATGATTTTACGGGCAGCAGAGATCTGAGAAGCTTTGTAAAGACCTGTGAAAAGTGCGGTATCTATATGTTCTTGAGAATCGGTCCGTGGAGCCATGCAGAAGCGAGAAATGGCGGCTTTCCCGACTGGCTGATAAAAAAGCATGAAAACGTCAGAACCAATGATGAAGGCTATCTTGCCGAGGTGAAAAAGTTTTACAGCAGAATATATGAAGAAGTGAAGGGCTGCTTTATCAAGGACGGCGGCGCAATAATCGGAGTTCAGATAGAGAACGAATACGGTCACTGCGGCGGACTTAACGGCGATGAGGGCGAAAAGCACATGAAGCTGCTCACTCAAATGGCTAAAGAGATAGGCTATGACGTTCCGCTTTACACCGCAACAGGCTGGGGCGGTGCGGTGACGGGCGGTTTGCTTCCCGTTATGGGCGGCTACTGCGATGCGCCCTGGGATCAGAGCACCGATAAGCTTGCACCGAGCGGAAACTATGTTATCACATACGAAAGGAACGATCACGGTATCGGCTCGGATCATCATATCGGCTATGGAGTTACCTTTGATTTTGACGATTTTCCTTATCTTACCGCAGAGCTTGGCGGCGGACTTCAGGTGACAAAGCACAGAAGGACAGTTCCGAGCGGTCAGGATATCGGCGCAATGTCGCTGACAAAGCTTGCAAGCGGCTGCAATCTGCTCGGATATTATATGTATCACGGCGGAACCAATCCCCACGGCAAGCTCACCACGCTGCAGGAATCGACTGCAACGGGTTATCTCAACGACCTGCCCGAGTATTCCTACGATTTCAAAGCTCCGCTGCGTGAGTACGGTCAGCGTGCGGAAAGCTTCGGTGAAATAAAGCTGCTTTCAATGTTCGTGAAGGATTTCGGCAGCGAGCTTTGCACAATGCCTGCATATATCCCCGAAAGCACATCTTCCGACCCGAATAACCTTTCAGATTTAAGAATGTCTGTCCGTCATAACGGAAAAAAAGGCTATATTTTTGTAAATAACTATCAGCGCCTTTATGATATGGCGGAGCATAAAAATACAGTTCTTTCGGCAGAGCTTGACGGTGAAAAAGTTACTCTTCCGCCTGTTGACATCGGAAACGGCGATTACTTTTTTTACCCCGTGAATATGCAGACGGGTGGGGGAGTGCTGAAATTCATCACAGCAACACCTCTTTGCATGATAAACGGCAAAGCTGTGCTTTATTCCGATAAACCTTATGAATATGAAGCTGTCGGAAATGCGGAATTCACTGTCATAAGCAGAGCAGACGCACTTAACGCCTACAAGCTTAACATAGACGGTGAAGAATATCTTATCATAAGCGACGGGGTCGTTTGCGAACGTGATAACGGCTTCAGAATATACGGCGAAAACGCTCCCGTAATAAAAACATATCCGAAGCTGAAAAAAGTTCCCGACGGATTTGAGTTTAAGACGGAGGAAAACGGACTGTATGTTTATTCCTGCGTCGGAAGCTGTGCTGAAAAGCCGACTGTAAGCTTCAAACTCGTTTCCGAGAATGACGGCGTGAAAAAATATGAGATAAACGCTGCAAATATCCCCGAATGTGAGGAGTGTTATGTAAAGATAGATTACATAGGCGACAGATCACGCCTTTACATTGACGGTCAGCTTGCCGATGATGATTTCTATACGGGCGAGGGCTGGACGACGGGACTTTCACGCTACGGCTTCCCGAAGAAATTTGAAGTCGAGATATATCCGCTTTTCAAGGATGAACGTATCTACCTTGAACACACGCCCGAATTTGACAGTGATATGAAATGCGAAATAACTTCCGCAGATGCGGTTTGCGAATATGTTTTTGATGTTGAAGTATAACAGCGTTGCAGAATGAGTTTTTCATTGTTGCTCAAAACGGCAAATCAAAAACCATATATTCAAGTTTTTGCCCCATTTTTTGTACACTTTATAATCGGGAATTAGTATAATACTAATTCCAAATCAACCTATAGACAAATCCTCGGCTATAATAATCCAATTCTGCGTCAGGCTCCCTTGAAAGGCATCAAGCATTCCTGCGGTCGCCTTTCTTGACTTGGATTATTCTATCTGTCGGCTTTGTCTATAGAACGATTTGGAATTAGTATAAAACGCCCTGCAAACAGTGATTGTTTTTGTTTGCAGGGCGTTTAGGTATTATTTGATTATTCACGAAACATTTTCTAATTCACTAATATGCTTTGTCATGCTTTCCTAACAATAATACTTATTCTGCAATCAGGTTAAGAATGCCCTGAGGCAAAGATTCAGCCTGTGCAAGCATTGACTGTGAGCTTTGTGAAAGTATTTGTTCTTTGGTGAATTCCATCATTTCTTTTGCCATATCAGTATCTCTGATACGAGATTCGGCGGAGGTGAGATTTTCCATCGTGTTATTTAGGTTATCTATTTTGTGTTCAAGTCGGTTCTGGGCAGCCCCGAATGTTGAACGTATCATAGATACCTTGTTGAGAGCATTGTCAAGCTTATCAATGGCGTAATTTGCTTTCTCCTGTGTTGCAAGGGAAAGGTTTTCTATTCCCAGTCCGATAGAAGTGCAGTCAAGATCAGCTTCCAGTCCGCCG
This sequence comes from Oscillospiraceae bacterium, assembly GCA_051891935.1. Taxonomy (GTDB): domain Bacteria; phylum Bacillota; class Clostridia; order Oscillospirales; family Ruminococcaceae; genus UMGS363. The sequence goes on along the minus strand of JBJFFR010000021.1, from coordinate 7,735 downwards.
AGCCCCTCGGAGCTGTATGCAAAGGTGAAGTTAACACTGTCTTTTGTACGGGCGCCTGTCTGGAGTACAAGGCTATCGGTGTATGTGATGTTTTCATATATTCTTCTGAAAGCATTGACGGTGCTGTAATCGTCATAGAGCCTGATATCGGCTTGGATATAATCCTCTCCGACCATAGTAGGGTTATTGACGGTAATGGTCATTCCGTCGTGAAGCTTTAAAACTTCTCTGCTGTCGAGATTTGTGGGTAGATAAATGCCTTCATCTGCAAGATCAACAGCGTTGCCTTCTTCATCTCTCCAAACGCCTATGGATCCGTCAGGCTGTGTTCTGCCGTCAAAGGTATATTTTGCACCGTGTTTTGCGACGGTGTAATCAACTCCGCCAAGAGCGGGATTTGCAGGGTCGTATTCGTCCATTTTGAGGTCGATTATTGAGCTTGACCAGTAATGGCTTTTATCCGTATGTGAATAGTTCTGTTGATAAACCTCTCCGTTGCTGGAGTATGTTCTGGTTCTGGGGCAGGATGTTGAAAACTTTATCTGATATCCATCCGGAAGCTTTCCGTCGGCTTCATAAAAAAACTTAAGATTCTTCGAGTAATTTGAGCTGTATATTGACCAAGGGTTTTCGCTGATGCCATAATCCGATCTTGAGCCGGATCCTCCGAAATTATCCGACCATGTATCGGTGGCTTTGTCGTATGTAAGGGTTACTGCGACATTGCCGTTTTTAAGCCATATATCGGTACATCTTGAAGAACCCATGCTGACTGACGGGAGTGAACCTCCATCTCCGGTAGCAGTTGTACTTCTTGTGTAAACCGATAAAGACAGGTTTGCACCTGCTTTCATATCTTCATCATTATAATAAAAACGCAGATTATCAAAAAAGATCTGAGGACCTCCTGTATATCCGTCGGCATATACAGGAACACGGGTTCCGCTTGTCGGAACGCCATTGCTGTTTACTGTGTTTTGGTATTCCTGACCGTTTAAACTCCAGACAAATTTTAACGGGTCTGTATCCTTATCGAATTCATCGTCCGGCACCAAGGTTGCAGTGCTTCGGGGAGTTGCATTTATCCAATCAAGGTAAGTCTGCCTTTCAGCTTCTGTTACACCTTGAGCGTTACCCTTATTAACATAGCTTTCTTCAAATTTACTTAGATCGAACCGATCGTTTCCCGGAGTTGCAGCGTCCGGCTTTGTATATTGACCTGTTGCAACGCTTCGGTACAATGCCCACATACCCGTTGCCGAAGTTGAAGCATAATGAGGAAGTTCCGTACAATCAACACGCAATATATCGACATTTCCGCTTTTGGGGGTAAAAGTGCTTATGATTGCATGGTTTCCTTCCGTTCTGATTGAAAACATATTTTTGTCTTCATTTTTGATTCCCTCGAGTGAAAATTTTGGAACTCCTTGATCATAAAATGATCTCACGCTGGCAGAGTTCAATTTTTCAAAGGCAAGCATAAGCTCCTTATCATCGACAAGTTTTGATCTGGCGTCGGGAAGAAGCTCTATCGACATTGTGATATCGGGAAAGCCATCGACCTTTTTAAATGTGCTTACAAAACCGTCCTTGGGGAATTCTGCTTTCGACGGAGTGAGCCATTTAATGCCGTCTTCCGTCAGGAAAGTGAATTTATCGGCCATTCTTCTGCCGTTGAGCATAACAACGCCGTTGAAATCGGTGTCGGCAATGTGGTTGACCTCATCGCAGAGCTGTGAATATTCAATTTGGATAGCTTCACGGTCAACATCGTCTTGATATGTCCCGTTAGCCGACTGTTCAGCAAGACTTTTTGCCCTGTGAATAATTGAAACCGTTTCGCCCAAGGCACCTTCAAATGTCTGGATAAAAGAGATACCGTCCTCGCAGTTCTGAACAGACTGCTTTATTCCGAAAATCTGTGAACGCATCTTTTCGGATACGGCAAGACCTGCCGCATTGTCACCGGCACGGTTGATCGCATAGCCTGACGAAAGCTTTTCCAATGCTTTGGAGAGCTTGCTGTTATTCTTTTTTAATCTGTTCTGAGAATTTATAGCAGTCATATTATGCTGAATTATCACGTTTTCTCCTCCAAAAAAGAATATACTATATAAATATCTTTCACAAAGCAGAGCATTTTGTCGAAAGTGAAAAAATCATTTGTATGGTAAAAAGTAATATACTTATATATATTATATCGGATAAAATAATGAAAACTTTAACTTTTTTGGAAAATTTCTCCTCAAAATGTAAAAAAAATTAACGTTGTCCTGGTACAATCTGACTGATCTTCATTGTGATATTGTGCAGTATTGTTATACTCAAAAAAATTTCAAAAAAGTATTGACATTGACGTTACGTCATAGTATATAATCATATTCAAGGGAGGAGATAAGATGAAAATGCACATAAAGGAATTTGCAAAGCTGATTGGTGTAAGCGTGCGCACGCTGCATTATTATGACGAGATCGGACTGCTTAAACCTTGTTCTGTTGACGAACAGAACGGTTACCGCTTTTATGATGAGCGCTGTCTGGAGCGTATGCAGGAGATACTGTTCTATCGTGAGCTTGATTTTCCTCTTAAAGAGATCCGGATGATATTATCATCTCCCGAGCATGACAAACAGACCGCACTGAAAGAGCAGAGAAATTTGCTTATGCTGAAAAAAGAGCGTCTTGAACGGCTTATCACGGCTCTTGACGGTGCAATGAAAGGAGAAAAAATAACTATGAAAGTATTTGATAACAGCGAATTTGAGAATATGCGTGAGCAGTACGCAAAAGAGGCAAAGGAAAGGTGGGGCGGTACTGCCGCTTACAAGGAGAGCACAGAGAAGACCGCAGGCTGCTCGAACGAAAAGTGGAATGATATTAACTCGGGAATGGACGGCATTATGGCTGAATTTGCGGAATGCAAAAAGAACGGTTCTGATCCCGAGAGCGGCGAAGCACAGCAGCTTGTGAAGAAGTGGCAGGACTTTATCACCGATAATTTCTACGTTTGCACAATGGAGATACTTTCGGGACTGGGCGAGATGTACATTGCCGATGAACGCTTCAAGGCAAACATTGACAAGCATGGTGACGGCACGGCGCAGTTTATGTGTGACTCGATAAAGGCTTATTGCAGATAAGCTTCTTATGGGAACCTCTAAAAACCTCCTTCTCGGCAAATTTTCTATGACTTTGCTCATCTGCTGCGTTAACAAACCTTGTAATACATCAAGTATTACTGCGGTTTGTTGCCTTGCAGCTGAACAAAGTCATAAACGAAAATTTGCTCGAGTCCCGGTTTTTAGAGAACCCCTTATGAATAAAGCGTGATTCTCCCGTATGAGGTTTTGCTTCATACGGGAGATTTTTTGTGTAAAAAAATCCGCAGAGGAAAGCACTTGCAGTTTTACCGATATAATGTTATAATAATTCTTAACGGACAAGATGATGCGTTTTGATCGGCGTATCTGTAACAGGAGGTCAATATATGAACATTATTTTTGATATAGGCATGGTGCTTGCGGATTTTCGCTGGCAGGATCACTGCCGTGATCTGGGATTTTCAGAGGATGTTATCGCTGTTTTCGGCGAAAGAATGATAAACGACGCAATATGGGACGAATTTGATCTGTCGATAATTCCTCATGAGGTGCTTATCGACAAGATCGGCGGAAGGTTTGCCGACTGTAAGAAGGAATATGCTTTATTCTGGAAGGATATCACAAGGCTTGTTGTGCCGTTCGGATACTCCGAGGGTTGGCTGAAGGATTTGAAAGCGAAGGGACACAGCATATATCTGCTGTCGAACTATCCGGAATTTATGTTTGAGATACATTCAAAGAGCTGGGATTTTATGAAATACACTGACGGACGGGTGATTTCTCACGAATATCATGTTATGAAGCCCGACCCTGTTATTTATAATATTCTGCTGAAAAAATACGGGCTTGTTCCCGAAGAGTGCGTTTTCCTTGACGACCGTGAAGTGAACATAAAGGGGGCGGAGAACTGCGGTATCAAGGGGATACTTTTTACCGGGTATGAAGAAGCCAAGGAAAAGCTTTCGGAGATCATTTACAAATGAATGTGATTTTTCGATCGGGAAATGCTTGAATGTCATCTTTGTCTATGAAACGATTTGATTTTTGTAAAAAACAGTACCGCTGCAATTTGGAACAGCGGTACTGTTTTTTATCGGAAAACTTATTTGCAAAGCTCGGTAACATCAAGGCTGTCTTCGGGAACGGGGGAGGTGCCGTTATCGGAATAAAGCTTATATGTGCTGTTGGGGAAGCCTATGAGTTCAAGGGAAGCAAGGTCTATTTCGGCGGTATTTGCTGACGGTTTTCCAAACGGAACAGACTTATTTTTTCGGATAAAGAAAACAAGCTCTTCAAGTGCGCAGTCTACAAAATGATGACCCTTGGGAAGTATCGTTGTTTCGGCTTTATCAGCATTTTTCATTCTTACAAGCATCATTTCCTCGGGGAGATATACATACCGACCCTTTGCGTTCTGCTTGTAGATCGGGGCGATCATAAGCTCATTTCCGAGAAGAAGCTGATCTTCCGTCTGCTTTGCAATATCATCATCGGGAAAATCAAATGCAAGCGGCTTGAACATCATTTCATCGTTCAGCGCAGCTTTGAGGAATTCGCTGTAAAGATACGGGATAAGTCGGTATCTTATTTTTATCATCTCGGCTGCGGCAGCGACATTTTCAAAGCGGTAAAGCTCCTGCATACGGGTGCCTTCTGCGGAATGATTTCGGAAAAGAGGCGTGAACATCGAATACTGCAGCCAGCGGAGCATAAGATCCTCTGTGGTATCGCAGCCGAAGCCGCCTGTGTCCGAGCCTGTGAAAAGGAAGCCTGCCATATTGAGCGCAGGTAGCTGCTGCATTGACTGGAGGATATGCGACCACCAGGACTTATTGTCGCCCTGCCAGATACCGCCGTAGCGGTGTGCGCCGATATAGGATGAACGTGAGAAAAAGAGCGTGCGCTTTTCGGGACAGATCTCCTGCAGGGCTTCAAAAGCGGAACGGGTCATATTCATTCCGTAGAGGTTGTGGACTTCGCTGTGCTTTATCATTTTGCCGTCAACGTTATGATAGAATTTGTCGTAATCCCCAATGTTTCCGTTAAGCCCCGCAACCATTCCCGTGAAGGTGAAGTATTCGTTTATGCCCATATTTCCCGAGGTAAGCTCACTTATTTTGTCACAGGTGTCTGCAAGCCTGTCCTCGGTGTAGAAGATCGCAGGCTCGTTCATATCGTTCCAGAAGCCTTCAATGCCAAGCTTTGTGAGAGCGGAATACTTATCCCCGAACCATTTTCTTGCTTTTGGCTGGAGAAAATCGGGAAAATGAACTCTTCCGGGCCAAACTGCGCCGACAAAATCACCGCCCTCGGCATTTTTGCAGAAATAGTTCTCACGGACGCCCTCTTCGTAAACATCGTAGCCGTCCTCTATCTTTACGCCTGCGTCAATGATCGGAACAAGATGTATGCCCTGTGCCTTCATATCATTCACAAGCTTTTCAAGGTCGGGGAAACGCTCCTTATCAACGGTAAAATCCTTGTAGCGTTCCATATAGTCGATGTCAAGATAAATGCTGTCGAGAGGAACGCCTGCCGCCTTGTAATTCTCTGCAACGGTGCGGATATCCTCTTCGTTTTTATAGCCCCAGCGGCTCTGACCGTAGCCGAATGCCCAGAACGGAGGAATATAGCTCCTGCCGATAAGCTTTCTGAACTGCTTAACGATATCCTTTTCGTTTTCACCCGTGATGATATAAACAACGAGGTCGTTTTTGTCCGCTCTGATCTTCATTTCGCTTCTTTTTGTATAGCCGATGTCAAATTCTGTTCTGCCTGCGTAATCGAAAAAAGCGCCGAAGGTCTGCTGTCCGCTTATGATGATGAAATTATGCGAGCCGTAGAGCGAGCGTGTGTCCTCGTGATGGTTGGGATTATCGTAATTCCAGCTTACATACTGCCAGCCTCGTTTGTTTATCCCTCTTATCTGCTCGCCAAGACCGTAGACGACATCCTCTTCGGAAAGGTGATATGCAAATCCGCCCTTGCCGTCCGTTTCAAAGTAGGGGAGAGTATCTTTTTCAGCCGCGATATCATTTACGACTGCTTCCGTGGGAAAAGGTTCACCGAAGACATATTTTTTTATCATATCAGCACATCCTTTCAAAATTGCCTATTGATATTTTTTCTTCTATATGATATAATACTACAAAATAGTGCCGAAATCTATTGATATTCTACTGAATACTGATACTATCCTATTATTTGAAAGGGTGATACTATGAACGATCCCACCTCAAAGGAAAATCGTATACACAGCTCGGGCATAAAGCCGTTCAGCTATTACAAATGCGTAATACCCGATTATTTTTACTGCGTTCCGATGCACTGGCACAGCGAATTTGAGCTGAATTTTATCCGTGAGGGTTCGGCGGAGTTTATCTGCGGCGGTGAAAAATTTATTTCATCAAAAGGGGATATCATAATTACTCAACCGAATGTCCTGCACTCTATTTATCCCTGCACCGATACAAGTCAGGTGTATGACACTCTTGTTTTCAGTCCCGAAATATTCGGCAGCTCGGAGTCGGACAGATTCATAAGCGAATGTATCAGACCGCTTGTTGACGGCAGGATGCAGCTCTTGACGCATATCACGCCCAATCACCATTATTATTCGGAGCTTGCAATGTCAGCCGAGAATATTTTTTCCTGCGCAAAGGGAGATACTCCGCAGCTTGATATGCTTATGCGAAGCGAGCTTATTAAGCTTTTCTGGCTGTTGGAAACGCAAGCGCAGATCAATACCTATACGGGAAAATACGACAGCGTTATCCGTCCTGCTCTTGAATACATCGCAGAGCATTTCAGCGAAAGCATTACCGTTGCGCAGCTCGCTCAGGTCGTACATCTGAGCGAAAGCTATTTTATGAACCTGTTTCGGAAACAGGTAGGATTAAGTGCAGTTGAATACATTTCTCATTTCAGGATTGATACAGCCTGCCGTGAGCTTATCGGTACAAGAAAGAGCGTACTGGAGATAGCCTTCGACTGCGGATTCCGCAATATATCCAACTTTAACAGACAGTTCCGAAAAATAACAGGCTGTTCTCCCACGGAGTACAGAAGCAGGATAGGCAAGCTTCCGTAAAAATCCGCAGCGTTTGCTTGAGAAGCTAAGTATAAGGCAACACCGCACAATTAGCGGCAATAATTGTGCGGTATTGCCTATAAATATTTCCGAGGAAAAGTATATCATATATTTTTTTATAGGTCAATCGCTTTGTATTTCGGAATAAAAAATCATATATAAACAAGAAAGAAAAGCGCTCTGTAACAAATATTACATCATAAATTAACTAAATATACATAAAATACGGTATTGACAGGAAAATATTTCTATGCTATAATGCAAATACATTATTTTGAAAGGAGGCTTCATCATGAGAATGACCAATAATATTGCAGTGAGAATTTCATACGGAAAAAGAGAAGCCTGTCCTTTCGGAGTGATACTGCGCTGAATTTGTGCGCTGTAAATACTGTCGATATGCCGTCGGAGCTTTTCCGGCGGCTTTTTTGTGCTTTCTTTTGTTTTGAAGGGGGAATTTAATGAAAACTTATCTTTACATTGCAAAGCTTCGTATGCAGACGATGCTTGCTTACCGAATGGAGGTACTTACCTACACGATAAT
>JBJFFR010000020.1:0-4828 GCA_051891935.1 Oscillospiraceae bacterium | reverse complement strand
GCACGTTGCAAGTATCTTGTCTATCTCGGGAATTTTTCCGATATTTGCGAACTCGTCCAGCATAAAACGCACATGAACAGGCAGCCTGCCCTTATACAAATTTATTGCTCTGTCATACAATGTGTCGAAAAGCTGTGTGTACATCATGGCTGCAAGAAAATTGTAGGTAGTGTCCGATGACGGAATTACTATGAAAAGTGCTGTGTAATCATCGCCCACCTCTTCAAGATGGATATTATCCGTACAGGTCAGATTCCTCACATCGGGGAGCTTGAAATATTGCAGCTTTGTGGTTGTTGAGATAAGAATACTCTGCATAGTTTTTCCCGCCGCCTGCTTGAACTCGTCATAATACTGCACCGACAATGCTTTAGGGTCGGCTTCTTTCCTCTGATCGAATATGAGGTCAAGCTCCGATTTTTCTTCTTCCTTACCTTCAATTACTTTTGCCTTGTGTATAAGGTCAAGCACTCCCGAAAAATTCTGCTCTTCCTCTGTTCCTGTTTCTATAAGCAGGAAGGATAAAGCGGATAACAGCAGCCTTGTAGCATCGTCCCAGAATGGATCTCCGCCGCTTGCACCTTCCGCTTTTGTGTTCATCATGAAAACATTTATCATTTTGATAACGTTGTTTGCATTTATTTCACCGTTATAGTCCCTTAGATAATGAAAGGGATTGTAGTTGCTACTGTGCTTCATATCGTTAAGATTGAACACCTTTATCTTATACCCATGATTTATGAGCATCTGACCGCAAGCCTGAACAAGCTCTCCCGAAGGGTCTGTCACTATATATGATGTGTTGCACATCAGCAAATTAGGTTTTACGAAGAATCGGGATTTACCCGTTCCGGAGCCGCCGAGAATCATCTGATTGAGATTGAGCATAGGCTTTATTTTGGCAGCTTCTTTGCTCTGCGACACAATATCTTTTACAGATACCTTTATGTTTTTATCGTGAGCAATGGTTTCGGTTTTCTTATCTTTTTTCACCTTGGATTTGTTTTTGTCGAACTTTTTCTTTCCTGATTCCGCTTCATTCTTATCACGCTTTTTTCTGTCAAGCACAAGCATAATATCCGAAGCGCAGATAACGTTGTTGTAAAAATCATTGGTATCTGCAATAATATCCTTTTCGGTCTTGCTGCCCCATCGTGCGGATCCATGTTCACTGCCCTTTCTGTGGTAACGCTTTCCGTCACCCATAAGAACATACATTATAACAATAAGGCTTGCAAAGAAGCCTATTATGGTTGCCTTTGCGGTCATTCCTCCGTGAAGTAATGCCGAGAAAAATCCTCCAACAGTAGCTTCACTCAGATATTCCTCCGAATTTGTCAGAAGCTCAAATATCTGAATTTTTCCGTTATCTCCTGCGGACAGGTCAAGCAAATACCCGAAACACATTACTATGGGCATAGCAACTATGCAGCCGATAACCGCCGCATAAAAATACGGTGAAATTTTCTTTTCGGGGACACCCATATTAGCCATTTGTCATCGCTCCTGTCCCTTACTTTTGATGTTCTCGATAACCTTGCTGCCGCCTTCCTTGACTTTTTCAAGGAGCATATTTTTGGCATTTCCTATTAGTCCCATAAGATTCTGCTGTTCGGGGTGAAGCACTTCATGCTCGGACTTTTCAAAGGATTTCTGAATATCCCCTATGGTCTTTTCGGGAATATCCATAGCTTTCAGCTTTTCGGTATCAAGCTTATCCCTCGGCATCATTTCGGATTTCCCGTCATGGGTTATCTCAACATACTTGCTTGTGAGCTGAGAAATTGTCACATCATCACCGATAGTTTTCGGCTCGGCGGTTTTCACAATTTCATCTGCAATAAGAGTTTTCATAACTACCGCTGCGGAAATATCGTCCACAAGTCCGAATTTGTCATGCAAAGCCTTTTCCACATCAGCAAGAGAGCTGTCCTTGTCAACAGACATATATTTATATGCGTCCTCGCTTTCACGAATAAGCATTATCCCGTCATTGGTCTTGCAGTAGCCGCAGTCCCGAAGCTCTGCATTTGTGGTCTGAAATGGAGTTACCTTTTCGGCAGACAGCTCCTTTACCTGTTCAGGCTCTTTTATGTCACCGTCACGATAGCTTCTGACAACTTTATCTGCAATTTCCTTTGCAGACATTTCGGAATATCCCATCTGAGAAAGAGCTGCCTGCACCTCTTTCAGCGGCATTATGGGCAGAACGGCAAAGCAGTTTTCATTCTTATCCATTACACAGCATTTGGAGCCTGTGTCCTTCGGGATCTCTCCAGATAAGCACGTTTTTCCGACTATCGCCTGCGAAAGCTGGGACTGTGCAAGATATTCTCCGATATTGGGAATATCCGCATACACAACCTCGGTCTTTTCCTTCGTGAAGTTAAATACTGCTTTTTGCGGGTCGGACAGCTTTTTGTTTATATCCTCCATAAGCATATCCGCTGTTTTGCCTGTGATACCATGCTCTTTAAGGGCTGTTCGCATAACATCGGAACTGTCCAGCTTTACGCTTATTATCTCATTCTTTTCCTTGTTGAAAAGATTTACACGCTCTCTGCCCTGACCATGTTCATACACCTTTGTACCTTTGGTAGCATGAGGGTGACGGGTATTGTAGGATTTTGAAAGCTCCTCTCCGCTGCGCTCCTGCTTTATATTTCCCGTACTATCATATATGGAATACGACTTTTCCATATCAAGCTCGGTCTTTATGGATTTGCCGCCGTTGATAATTTCGCAGTCGGATTTATCCAAACGGATATAGTCCTTGCCCGATGTATTGGGAACTCTCACAAAGTATGTTTTTTCGTCGGAAAGCTCGGGAACAAGCAGCTTGTTTATATCCATAGAAATGGTATTATCCGTAACATCAATAAGGAATTCTTCGCTTTCGGAAACTGCCTTTGCGTAATCCTCTCTTGTTGCTTCGATTTTCTCTGCAATATCCGAATTGTAGAGAACCGCTGTACCCTGTTCGGTCTTTGCAAACTGAATATCCAGATCTCCCAGCTTTGCAACCTTTGCAAGCTCCTGTGCTTCTTCCTCGGTAACGATATATGCAACTTTTTCGGGGTTATCCAAAGGTGAGAACTGGTCATAACGAACAACATCAATATTTTTCAGCTGATCAAGCTGCTGCTTAACATCTTCCATTGCCTTGTTGAACTGACCTTCAAATTCCTTTGGAATAACAGTCATATATTTTCCGTCATCGGTTCTGAAAGCGAACATGGGAATATCATAGCTGTTCATAACATCGGAGGTTATCCGCATTTCATCTTCGCTTATCTTGTTATTCCCGTCTTTCAGGATAAATGCGTCGGGTTTGCTTTCGATTTCTTTTGAAAGCATATGCTGTGCAGCAAGAGCCGCCATATTTCTCTGGGCTGCGGGGATCGCAACATAAATATTGTTGTTGTCCTCGATGCCGCCTGTGAAAAATGTTCCGCCCATTTTCTTCATTGCTGTTTCAAACTGCGGCATAAGCTCCTTCGGGACAGGCAGATATTCAAAGCTCGTCCCCGCCTGCTGGAGCTTCTTAAAGCACTTTTTTGACAGCTTTCCGGTTTTGATTTTCGGAGTCTTTGGCGGCTTCATGCCCTTTCGGTACTGTTTGTTATGCTCCATATTTGCAATAAATTCAAGCAGCTTCTGAATGAGGGAAGCGCATACGGAGCAAGCATCATCTCCTACCATTATTCTGTCACCTCACTTTCGGTTTCCTCTGTATCAATTTCGGGATACAGCTCAATAATATCGTCCTTTGTGCAGCCATATGAATACGGGGACATATTGAACATCAGCGATGCGTCCGTATCAATATCCTTTTCAACAGACTTGCTCCACAAGTTCGGAATGTTCAGTTTCAGCACACGCCGTATTCCCACATCATCAAGAAAATATCCCGGGTGAAGCTCATCGTATGTATAGTCGGAGTAGTTATGCGATACCTCCGAAGTCGCTTTCAGGATATCCCTCTGTCTGACAGTGAAATTGTCGTTCTCACTTTCGTATGTCACCTTGTATTTTCCCGATGTATCAATATACAGAAAGTGAGTTCCGAAAACAATGCTTCTGTCCTCGCCGTTATCCTCTCCGAATATTTCGTTCTCGATATCCGAATAGCTGACCTTTCCGCTTTTGTGGTCTTTGGCATAGTTTATGGAGTTTGATGTGTGACCGAAATTGTAGTACAGTTCCTCGGGCGTTGTGCCTATCTCCTTACAGATTGCTTCGGGTGTGGACTCATTATTTTCTGCCCATATCTCCATCAGCTTATTCGGGTCAAGGCGGATAAGGTAAATCGCCTTCCCGTCTATCTCCTTATTGATGTTGATATCCTCATTGTAGAAGATCTCCCACATTTCGGGCTGAATAAGTCCGTCCTTGTCAAGTCCGATGGTCCTTGCATAGTAACGATAGTCGGGAAGGTCGGGAAATTTATCCTCATTCCCCATACCCGTTTCAAACCACTCCACAAGTGCGTTATGCTCCAGCTCCTCGGGAGTAAGCTCCGGTTCCTTACTCTGAATACAGCCTGTGAGTATGAGCGGCACTATTGCAAGTGCCAAAAGCAACTTATATTTCATTTGCGTTTTCCTCCAATATTTTTTCTGTAATTCTATTATAGCATATTCGATTTTCGGAAAAGGCGGATTTTTTCGTGAACGCTAATATACCTAAGTTTACTTAAATTATCCTAAATATACCCAAATATACTCAAAAAGCCAAAAATTCAAAGGTGTATTCATAGTTACGACACACAATTTTTGTGCCTGAACATTTTGTAAACACTTTGGGACATAAAAAAGACGGCTGAGAA
>JBJFFR010000019.1:0-4929 GCA_051891935.1 Oscillospiraceae bacterium | reverse complement strand
ATATGGATTTTGCGCAGATTTTTTGTCTACAGTTTAAATGGTTTTTAGTATTATTTACTGTATAATTTCGCATTTAATAGGATTTATGCACAAAAAACAATATAGTTTGTATATGTATATAACAAATATGCACAAGCATATTGAAAAAAATGAAAAAATGCAGTATAATTATATAAATAACAAAAAGGGGACTGTTATTATGAAGATAAAATCCATAAAAAAGCATATCATTATCGTAACCTTGATGATCGTAATGATACCGCTTGTTATACTCAACGTGTTTACTTGCACCTCAAACAATTATGCAGCTCAAAACAAGGGTCAAACAAGTGTTGAGCTCGCTTCAAGAATTGCTGCGGAGAGAGTAAAATGGGAACTCCGAAGCTACCTTATCCTCGCCGAAGATACAGGCTGTAACCGTGAGCTTTCCGACCCGAACGTTCCCGACGCAAGAAAGCAGCAGATACTCGACTATGCGGCTGCAAGAATGAATTTGACTCGCAGCAATATCATCGGCGCAGATGGAAAAGGCATTTTTGACGGTGTTGATTTTTCCGATATGTACTGCTTTAAAGAAGCAATGGAAGGAAGAGCGGCCTTCTCCGAACCGACTGTTTCCCCGGTAAACGGTGAGCTCACTGTCGTTGTTGCAGCACCTCTGCGCAAAGACGGAAAGGGTGACGGCGATCCTGTCGGCTGCGTTTATTTTGTTCCCGATGAACAGTTCCTTAACGATATTGTAAGAGATCTCAATGTAAGCACAAACAGCATTGCATATATGCTCAATAAGGAAGGCACCGTTATCGCCCACTGTGACGATGAGCTCGTTGCAAACCCAACAAATTACATAAACCTTGCGCAGGAAGACAGCAGATACTCTTCAATTGCCGATGTTCACAAGAAGATGACCGCAGGCGAACAAGGCATCGCAACAGTTGAGGTCAACGGAGAATCATCGTTTGTCGGATATGCACCTATTGAAGGAACAGACGGCTGGTCGCTTGCCGTATCAGCACCCACTAATGATTTTATGCGCATTGCAACAATTTGTATCATTATTGCAATTACATTATTAATCGTCGCAGCCGTTAGTTCCATCATCAATTCGGGAAGAATGGGCAGGAATATCGGCGACCCCGTTGCTGAATGTACAAAGCGTCTTAAGCTTCTCTCGGAAGGCGATCTTACAAGTCCCGTTCCGCAGGTCAACAACGCCGATGAAACACGCATCCTCGCAGATGCCACAGAGCAGCTCGTGGGCGATATGAACATCATTATCGGTGATATCGGAAGAATGCTCGATTCAATGGCAAACGGCAATTTCGATGTAAGCTCATCCTGCGGCGAAGGCGTTTACCGCGGCGACTTCCACGTTCTTATCGAATCCGTTAATGAGATAAACGGCAAGCTCAGCAATACGATCTCACAGATAAATGAATCCGCAGATATGGTATCGAGCGGTTCGGAACAGGTTTCCGGCGGCGCACAGGGTCTTGCACAGGGCGCAACGGAACAGGCTTCTTCGATCGAACAGCTTACCTCAACCGTTGAAAACATTGCGGAAAAGGTCAGCGATACAACAGAGCACTGCATAAACGGAAGACGTCTTGCCGACGAATCCGCAGAATACATTGCCGAAGCTACTTCCTGCATGAACAATCTTACCGATGCAATGCAGGATATCAACGAAGCATCCAACGAAATAAGCAGGATAATCAAAGCTATCGAAGATATCGCATTCCAGACAAATATCCTTGCGCTCAATGCCGCTGTTGAGGCTGCAAGAGCAGGTGAAGCAGGAAAGGGCTTTGCCGTTGTTGCAGACGAGGTAAGAAACCTTGCTTCAAAGGCGTCCGAAGCTGCACAGGAAACAACCGCACTTATCGAAAGAGCTGTAAATGCCATTGAAAACGGAAAGGGCATCACCGAGCAGACCGCTTCTGCAGTCGCAGACGTTGCCCAGCGCTCCGAGGAGGTTCGCAGCATAGTTACAAAGATTGCCGAAGCAAGCGCAGTTCAGGCAGAAATGATCTCGCAGGTAACGCAGGGTATGGAACAGATCTCGGGCGTTGTACAGAACAACTCCGCAACAGCCGAGGAAAGTGCAGCAGCATCGGAAGAGCTTTCCGGTCAGGCTGTCACACTCAAAAAGCTTGTCGGCGGCTTCACGCTCAAAAATTCTTGATACGTTTTGAACATCAAATATTGCACACCTTGTTTGTTTCGGACAAGGTATGCATTTTAAAGAACCTATGATTATTGCTTCGGCAATGTACTTCCGTGGCTTATAATGTTTTTAAAAGATCACAAGGAGAAGCAAAATGAGCAGAAAAAATGAACTGATATGGGGTATTTGCCTTATCGTGATATCCGTTGTTACATTGATAATTTCGATCTCAAACATAATCGGAGCAGAGCTTCCCGATATACTCATCAGGATACTCGGAATAACCGACCTTTGCATACTCCCCGTTTTTATTTATACTTCGGTAAAAAAATTTGATCGTAAAAACAATGATTGATCGGATTTTTATACTAAAGAAACGCTGTCACTGTAAAATAACGAGGTGCCGATCATGAAAAAAATACTTTCTTCGGAACTGTATCTTAAATCACGGGAAGACAAAAACGCTGCTGCAAAAGCGCTTGCGCACTATATGTTCAGCGGTGTCATAGAGGACGCTCAAAGAAAATACGGCATTTCACAGGAAGATATGAATTCCATGTACGAGGACGCCTTAAACCGTGCCGCTGCGCTTATAAGATCAATGGGTTGTACCGACCCGATCGAACCGCTGACTGCTTATTTCTATGACGGAGAGGAACAAGCTTCCCCTAATGAAGAACAGGTGAACCGCTTTATGAACACCATCGCCGAAGCAGAAGAACATATCCACAATATCTGTCAGGAGATCATCCGCTCAAAGCTTGAACCTTGACGAGAATTCAACTTATACAAAAATCCCCGTTCGGTGATATGAACGGGGATTTTTTTGGTGATGCAAACAGGTCAGCTGTCCTTTTTCGGTTCAATGCTGACCGAATTATACAGTGCTTCCAGTTCGGGACGGCATTTCAGGAATATTTTTCCGAGATCGGGATCAAAATGCTTATTTATGGATTCCTCGATTATTGAAAAAGCCTTATCGTATGAGTAAGCTTCTTTATAGCATCGCTTGCTGACAAGTGCGTCGAAAACATCCGCAAGCGCCATTATCCTTGCTTCGATCGGTATTTCTTCTCCCGAAAGCCCGTCGGGATAACCCGAACCGTCCCACTTCTCATGGTGATAGTGAGCAATATTCTCGGCTATTTTTACAAATTCGGGTTCTTCAACACCTTCAAGGATCTGCTTTACCATCCTTGTACCCTCGGCGGAGTGCTTTTTCATCTCTTCATATTCTTCGGGAGTAAATCTTCCCTGCTTGCGCAGAATTCTGTCATCGACTGCGATCTTGCCGAGATCGTGCATAGGCGCGGCTCTTATGACCTTATCAAGAAAGCTTTTCGACAATCCGACCTGCTCCCTTGAAAGCCTTTCCGCAAATATTCTGACGACCATGCTTGTGCGGTTGATATGTCCGCCCGTGGAAAGGTCACGGCTTTCAACCATAGTTGCCATACCTATGACCATCATATCCTGAATATACTTTATATGAATGGTACGGGCTTCAAGCTCCCCTTCAAGATCACGCCGCAAGGCTTCCAGTTCGAGAGCGCGGCTTATTCTTGAAAGCATAACATTCTGTACAAACGGCTTTGTGATAAAGTCCATCGCACCCTCTTTAAGGCAGCGGCTTTCGACCTGCGGATCGCTGTCGGCGGTGAGGAAGATTATAGGAATATCCGCACGGTCGGGGGTTTCCCGTATCTTCGCCATGACCTCAAAGCCGTCCATACCGGGCATATTGATGTCAAGCAAAATGAGGTCGCAGGAGTTGTTCTGAAGGAACTTCAGCGCTTGCTCTCCGGAAATAACGGCGGTGACCTTGTAAGTCCCGGCCAGCGCACTTTTGGCAACGGAAAGATTAACTTTGTCGTCGTCAACGATTAATAAATGATACATATTGAACCTCTTGAAGCTGTCAAGACCCGACAGCTCCGATCAAATTTTCTTTTTATCCTGCTTCGCATAGAAAAACGGCGGTCTTACGCAGAATCTCCTGTCTTTTTTCTGTTCGGTTACAGCTTTTCCGCAAATTTTTCCGCCTTTTCGGCAGCAGCTTCGTATTCAAAATCATTTGCAGCCGACATGATCTCATCAAGTATCGGCTTGAGCGGCTGACCGTTTACCGACCGGCCTGTCATCTCTCCGCAGAGCCTTTCGGCTTCGTCCGAATCATACGCAAGACAAGCTTCCTTAACAGCAAGGAGCTGTTCCTTTGCCTTTTCTGCTGCGATATCTTCAAGCTGCACGTTCTCCGCAGCTTCTTCCTCCGGTTCTGTCGAGTCGCCAAGATACTCTTTTCCAAGTTCTTCGACCTTTTTGTAAAGAGTGAGAAGCTCACTGTTCTTTTCTTCTATAACAGCGTAATTTCCTGCCTTGCCCGAAAGCTCAAGCTCCTTTGCAAGCTCGGAAAGCGGCTTTGAACCGATCGTGAGCGATGAGCTTTTCAGCGCATGGACTTCGATAACATAATTCTTCCAGTCCTTTTCATTGAACAGCCTTTCAATACGTTCCGAGAGCTCGGGAGCCTTGCGGACATAGATCGAAAGTATCTCGTTGTAGGCGTCAACATCTCCACCCGTGTATTTTGCACCAAGCTCGGGACTGAAAAGTATGTCTGTTTCCGTTTCATCGTTATTTGGCGCAGGCTCTTCGGTTTTATTCTCTGCGAGCTGTATCTCTTCTTCGCAAAGCTCGGGCGGAATATGTCCGAAAAGACATTTTTCAATATCCATTCCCGTAAACGGCTTTGAAAGGTAATC
>JBJFFR010000018.1:0-4940 GCA_051891935.1 Oscillospiraceae bacterium | reverse complement strand
GACGATAAGAATTATTTTCAGCCGCCGAAACGGGAGCGGAAGGAGATCACCAGAAGCCGGGTGGATCGTGTCCGGGACAAGCATTTTTCAAAATCAAACAACGATGAACTGATCAAGTTCTGCAAAGGAACCGGTCTGCGCCGGAGCGAGCTTGTCGATCTGCGGGGGAAAGATCTTATCACCAGAGCCGAGATCGAGGCGGAAATCTCTCAGCTTGAACAGCAGCAGGAGAAAGAGCACGATCCGAACCGGGAACGTCGGCTTGGTATGCTGCGGGACACCAGGATGTTTCGGGGCGAATACTTCACTCACGTCCGCTGCGGAAAAGGCGGCAGAGTGCGGATGAGTCCCATCATCGGACCCAATGCGGAACAGATCATCGAGCGCATGAAGAACACGGCGCCGGAAGAAAAGGTCTGGCAGCACGTCAGCGAGAACGCTGACATTCACGGATACCGTGCGGAGTATGCAACGGAAATGTACAAGGCTCATGCACGGGCAATAGAAGATATTCCATATGATCGGGTGAATAAAGGAACCGGAAAGAAGTTTCAGGGGGATGTATATGTCTGCCGGAAGGATGAAGCGGGGCGCAAGCTGGACAAGGCTGCCATGCTGATCTGCAGTAAGGCTCTCGGACACAACCGGATCGAGGTCGTGGCGAACAATTACATCCGTGGATTATAAGACAGGAGGAACCGTTATAAGCGAGTTTGTAAAGAAAACAATGGTCGGCTATAAAGCCGTACAAGGCGGTCACTCTGATCCGGAGTGTACCCATGTGATTATGGCGTTGGAAGAATACAATAAACTGCTTCAAGAGATTCGTGATGCAGTAAACGAAGGCAAACGTGCAAAAGATGAAGCTGCACGTGCGGCTGCAGCGTCTGCGGCGAACGCAGAGAAAGCCGTTAAGAAAATTCGGGATGAGACGGATCAGGAGATAGCACAGCTGAAAAAGAAAATAGAGACAGAACGGGCGGGCAAGGAATATCAGATCGGTTTGAACCTGAATTTTAAGCGGATTGCCCGGGAACGTGCGAATGCTGATCGGGGTATCAAGCCGAAGAAAGAACGATCCGGATATGTGGTACTGTCCTCCCGGCAGAAAAAATATCGGTACAAAGATAAGCGGAACGAATGGGAAGAAGTATATCTGTGGGAGACTGTGATCCAGACTCCCTACGTCGTGGATTTCACTGCAGAACTGGCAATGACCGAAACAAAAGAACTGTTTGCAAAAGACGAACAGGGGCATTGGCTGATCGGTCGGCTTGGTATTACCGATGAGTACGATGGTAAGTACGAAGAAATGCTTGCTGATCAAAGGTGTGCAACGTGGAAGGATGACAATATCATCGTGGAGAAAATCTTCAATGCCAACGCAAAGGCGGGCTATTGGGAGATCATCATTACGCACACGAAACCGCTGGATAACATTCATGTTGAAATGTTGAAATAAGTGAAAAATGGAAAACACAAAACTTGCTCAAAAGAAAATTTTGCATGGGATTGTTTCTGTGATTGGTGTATTTTGTATAGCGGTGATTATATTTTACTATGTGACCTATAGCAATCCGATCGTTATTGGGGAACCGGATCTTGTAGAGGAATATAGTGAAGTTTACTTGCGCTATAGTCATACGCTTATGGAAAATTTTTGTGGAATTCCCGCACATGCACAAATTATAAATGTTCAAAAAAGGGAAGGCGATATTGTAATCTTACTTACTTCAATTTTTCCTTTATCACGAACAAAAGTGTGGCATTCAGATAGCGATATCCCTTACTGGGAAATTGGATTACATTTGCATTAAGAATAAAGCCGCCCCGGACTGGGGCGGCTTTATTCTTAGAATTCGTAATGAGTCCACATACTGATAATTTTTACGGTCTTTTCATCCTCGTACACCTGATAAACAAGCCGGTGCTTGATGTTGATCCGGCGGGAGAAAGCTCCCTGAAGATCTCCCTGCAGCTTTTCACAGGGCGGCGGTGTCCGGTACGGATCTTCCCGCAGAATTTCAATCAGTGCTTTAGCTTTGGTGTCCAGCTTCGCCGCTTTCAGGTTGGCAATATCGGCTGCAGCTTTTTTTGTGTAGACGATGGAGTACATATCACCATTCTACCTCGCTCTCCGGGATACACTCGGACAGCGGTGTTTTCAGTCCGTCCACGATCTTCTCTTTCATGCCGGGAACGGAACTGAGGTGCAAGGTTTCCATCAGACCGTTGTAATCTTCTTCGCTCAGAACGACAGCATTACCGTTCTTGGTGGTGACGTTGATGGGTTCATTGAATCGGATCGTCTGCTCAAGCAGATCGAAAATGTTCTTTCTGAAATGTGTTATATTGATGTTCAGCATAGTATCAATCCTCCGTGTGTACATTATAGCGTACATCGCGGCGTTTGTCAAGAGAAATGTACAATTTCATGTACATCTTTTTTCTCAAAATCTCTTGAAAATTTATGTCAAGTGTGGTACAATATTACTGTCAGAAAATCTGCACAAAAAACTTATTGATAATAATAAATTCCCACTGATCTCCGGCGCTGATTGCAGGATAGTTCAGTGGGTAAAAACAGGGAAATTTTGGCGAAAAACTCATTGATAATAAACGCCCCCTATATAGGGATATCCCCCGTTCGCTTTCTTTAAGATAAGACAGAAAGTCGAAGGGGTGGATGGGGTGAGGATTGTGCCTGTTGAATTGTGTGAAACTCGTCAGAGTTTTGCACATTTCAATAGGTCAATCCGAGGGGAAGGCGGGGAGGTGACTTTCTGCTTTAGTCTTTTGCTCTCCGCCTTCCCCTTTTCCCGCCGCAGAGGATGCTTGAATTTAGGGCGAGCGAGTTCCGCTTCATGGACTGTTTGATGGCGGCTCCGGCAAGCTTTTATATTTGGGGACGTTTCGTTACTCCCTTTGTATTAGTCGTTTTGGTTTGTAGACAGTATATGCACGTTGAGGTGATTTTATGCAGGACATTATGGAAGTCAGCCCGTATATTAAGAAGCAGCGGGCGTTGTATCTTGAAAAAAATGCGTGGTTGGATGCTCATTATGAGCGTATTGAACCCCATGCTTTCTATCGTGAGATATTCCCTGTCGGTTCTTTCGAGCGTAAGGGGCATTTTGAGGACGAGAAAGGCAATGGGGTTGGTATATCTATCCATGAGGGTTCAGAGAGCGCTGACGAGGCTGGAAACGGCTCGGAACGGCGCGGAAATGGCATTGGTATGAATGTCAAGTCAGAAGGTAAAGTTCATCGTTATGTGATCAGCGATGGGCACGAGAATCTTGATGAGTTGATTGGACAAGAGTTTGCGATTATGTCTCCGGTTTCCTATTTCGGAAAATCAAGAGCCGGTAAATATGCCAGATACCTTTATGCGATTACATTCGATCTGGATGGTGTGGATATGCCGCAGCTCAGAGATACTTTCCATCAGATGAACCGTGGTTTTATACCGGCTGCAACCTTTGTTGTAAACAGTGGGACTGGTCTTCACTTGTATTATGTTCTTGAAAGTCCGGTGGCGATGTATCCGCAGAATCAGAAATTTCTGAAAGAATTGAAGTACGTTCTGACACGACGGATCTGGAACCGGTTCACGTCAAACATCAAGGAACCGCAGGTTCAGGGTGTTCTGCAGGGATTCCGCGTAGTTGGCAGCGGGACAAAGTTAGGACTTGATTATCCTGTTGTGGCGTATCGATATGGAAAGCCGGTGTCTATCGAGTATTTGCTTCAGTATGTTCCGGACACAAATGGTGATCTGCAGCGTGTGACCGGGATTTTGGAGAAAGGAACGCTGTCCATTGATGAAGCGAAAAAGAAGTATCCGGATTGGTATGAGCGGCGTGTAGTTCGCGGCGAACGACGCGGACGTTGGACGGTAAAGCGGGATCTGTATGATTGGTGGCTCAGAAAGATCGAGACGGAGATCCACGTTGGTCACCGGTTCTATGGTATTATGATGTTGGCGATTTATGCTGTGAAGTGTGGTATTGACGAAGATGAGCTGCGGCGTGATGCGGACAGGCTTATGAAAATTTTTGACGATATGAGCTATGAGGATTCCAACCGGTTTACTGTCGAAGATGTTGTCAAGGCTCTTGAGATGTACAACGAGAATTTTGTGACGTTCCCTCGGGCGGATATTGCCAAGTATTCCGGTATTCCGATTCCTCCCAATAAACGGAATTGGAGAAAACAGACTGAACATATTCAATATATGAATAATCAGCGAGCGTTTAAGGTGTCAAGGGGCGAATGTACAAACGGGGGACGTCCTGATAAATATGGAGTTATCCGCGAGTATATGCTTTCTCATCCGGAAATCAGAAAGAAGACTGATATTGCCACAGCTTTGAGGATAGATAGGCACACAGTAGGAAAGTATTATGATGAGATACGTGCAGAACTTGATTGTAAAAGTAGACTTGCAACACATCAGCGGCATATTGTGGTTGAGAACGGAAAAATTGTAATAAAAACGGTTCCTTCTCAAGAATTAAGTGATCAGTTGCTTAATTCCGTAAAATTGTCATAGTTGGGATTGCTAACATTAAAAGAGTAGAGGATGAAGATGATGGATAGTCAAGAACCTGTGGTATACATAAAGACGATAAGAGCAATTGCCGATGAAATCGGTGTGTCAAAACAGGCAGTTTTTAAAAAAATTAACCGTCAACCACTGTCAACCGAGTTGATGGGGTTGACGGCAACCGTTGACGGGCGGTTGATGGTGTCGGTTGACGGTGAAAGACTGATAAAACAGGCTTTTTGCATCGGAAGTACTGGTTCTGACTGTCAACCGTCAACCAAAACCGTCAACCATCAACCGTCAACCGACAACTTGGTTGACGGTCGGTTGATAGCATCGGTTGACGGTGAAAGACTGATAAAACAGGCTTTTTGCATCGGAAGTACTGGTT
>JBJFFR010000017.1:0-4974 GCA_051891935.1 Oscillospiraceae bacterium | reverse complement strand
TACACCATGGCATTAAATCCTCAGGAGTATGTAATTAATCCAGGTAAAGATTTTATGCAAAGGATTTAATAGTGAACAAGAAAAAATTCAGCACTGGAAATTCTAAAACAAGGTGGCATTCTTGTTGAGAATAATAATTACTCTAAACTATAAATAACCTATTCAACAGCATCTCATTTTGAAGAAATGACGGGTATATACCTTTTTTTATTTATGTTATCCAGAAAATTTCCAAAAAATAGAATAGCTTTCTTAACTGGAAATCCCAACACAACAAGAGGAGCTTGCGAAAAAGGGCGATTTTACGTTATAAAATAATGAAACGAAAGCTTTGACAAAGATATGTTATGATTTATTGTATATTTTGGACTAACAGTAAAAAACCACTTGACAAATAAGGTCTATTATGATAGACTATATATAAATTAACAGGTCTATTTATATCGACCAAACTGAGAAGGGTGATTTTTATGAGGATTTCAGACGGAGAACTCAAACTTATGGAAATTATATGGGACAACGCTCCCATAAGATCGGGAGAGCTTGTAACAATGGCATATGACCGCCTTGAATGGAAAAAATCCACCGTTTATACCGTGGTTAAAAAGCTTGCAAACAAGGATATTATCAAAAGCGAAAATGCTGTGATAACGCCCCTGTGCACCCGTGATGAGATAATGAACGAAAAATCCGAAAGCCTTATAACAAAAGGCTACGGTGGCTCTCTGCCTATGTTTCTGACAGCATTTCTCCAAAAAGAAAAACTCACAAAAGCCGAAGCGGAGGAGCTTAAAATGCTCATTGACAACTACACGGAGGAATAAGAAATGACAGATCTTTTCAGAACTGTGCTCAATATGAGCATAACGGGCGTTTACATTGCCGCCGCCATAATCATACTGCGGCTGTTTATGAAAAAGCTGCCGAAAAAATATTCCTATATGCTTTGGGCGATACTGGGAATACGTCTGCTGTGTCCGTTCTCCTTTTCCTCGGCGGTGAGTGTTTTCAATGTGCTTATCCCCGAAAAGCCCGAGATATCCTCTGGACAGATGGAATATATCCCCCCTGACATTGAGTATTCATATGAACCGAAGGTAACGGTTTCCTTACCCCCTGTGAATGAAACCGTGAACACATATCTTCCTCCCGCTGAGCCGAACAACAGCGTAAATCCCATGCAGATTGTAATGAGCATATGTACGATAGTCTGGCTTGTGGGAATGGCGGCAATGGTCATATATACCGCGCTGTCGTATTTATCCGTCAGAAAACGGGTAAAAAATTCACGGGAGCAAAACGGCATTTTTATCAGTGACAATATCGAAACACCCTTTGTTTTCGGAATCATAAAACCACGCATTTATCTCCCCGAAAATGTTTCCGAGGAGGATATGCGTTACATTATCGCACATGAGCAGGCACATATCAGCAGGGGCGACCACATTGTAAAGCTTATCTCAATGGCGGCATTGTGCGTTCACTGGTTTGATCCGATGGTGTGGATTTCATATCGGCTCATGACAAAGGATATGGAGCTTTCCTGCGACGAAAAGGCTCTGAGCACATTTGACGAGGACGTAAAAAAAGCCTATGCAAACGCACTTCTTAACATCTCCATGCGGCAGAATAAGCTTACCTTAGGCGGCGTTCTCAGCTTCGGTGAAAGTGATATAAAGAGCCGTATCAATGGCGTTCTTGGTGCGAAAAAGCCGAAGGTGATCGTTACAATAATTGCGGTCATTGCTGTGATAATTGCGGCGGTATGTCTGCTGACAAATGCAGTGAAGAAAGAAAAAGAATTTGCACCTATCCCCGAGGGAGAATATGTGACCGATAAGCTTCTGTATATCTCACCTTACAGCAGTCTGTTCATGGGCGACAGCAACGGCATAAGGTATAGTATCAAGGACGGAACGCTTGCCATGTCGGGAACGCTTATTCTTGACGGGGAAATCACATATAAGCTTTCCGAGCCTATGGAGATACCCTATACCGATGCGGAATGGGACGAGGCTTTCTGGGACGCTGACACTGGAGAGGGAGTTGCATGGCATGGCGGCAGGAAAAGGCTCAGTGATTATACCGAAAAATACTGCTTTGCTTTGCAGAGTGATAAAGAGGGCGGCATTGACAATTATCTTTTCGTTATGGACGGAGAGATATGGTATGTTCAGTATGGCTGGGAGATATACAGATTAAAGCAGATGGATACTTCCCCCGTTGATGCGGCAAGGGCATATCTGAAGGGCAAGAACATCACCGATGAAGATATTTCCGAGCTTACAGTTTCACAGGACAGCTTTTATAATGAAGCTTGGAAATACTCCATATCTCCCCTTTCATTGAAATACGGAGTTAACGACAGAGATAATGTTATTGAGGTCAGAGCAGAATACACCATAGACGGCAAGGAGGTCAGAACATTAATAATCACCTCCTCAAATGAAACGGGCTTTCGTGTGCTGGACGAGGTAGGTTATCTGCCTCGGGAATTTACGGCAGTTATCTCGGAGGTCCATGGAAATGAGGATATCACGGGCTATGAGTGGCAGAAGTATGTTATCATTCCCGATGAAGATTCCTACAGGTTTACAAAGGGAGAAGCGGCGCTGGTTTTCAGCAGACCATATTACGGCAATGATTTTCTTAATGTTGGTGACAAGGTAAGGGTCAAGTACAGCGGCGAGCCTGTTACAAGCTTAACACTTGTAGGCCTTGAGCAGCCTGCATATTATTTCCTACATATGACTTCTTTGCAGGAAGATATTGACATTGAAACACAGCCCGACGAAAACAGATAGCGTAGCAATACTCAGCACTATGACTATTTCACCCGTGTATCTCGATATCAATCTTGATTCCATGCAGGCAGCATCACGCATAATTGATATAGGCACCTTGAAGGCATGAAGATATTTGAAAACGGCGAGTATGTTCCTGTTTCGTTCTTTTTGCTTAATTCCGCGTAAAAAACATCAATGCATATATAGGGCGGCGAAGGCTCGGAATATTATCAGACTATGTGTGAAATGGCATACCCCGATTTTAAACCGGGAAAATATCGTGCTGTCATAACGGGCTATTTTTCCGACACTCCCAATGTAAGGAGCATGACGTATGCGGAGTTTGAAATAGAATAGCAATAAGAAAAGCCGTACTCAGATTTTCCGAATACGGCGATATAATAAACTGTTTGATTAATTGGAATAATACATTAAAAATAGTTGACCAGTAAAATTACAACACTCGTAGCTATCATTACAATACCGACCACACGGTTCAATGTTTTTGCGTTGGCTTTGTTTGCGATTTTCGCGGCAATTCTTGCCCAAAGCAACGTAAATACAACGCACAATATAAGGCAAAGAATATCAGGGACTCCTCCTATCATAAAATGGCTGATACCTCCGGTAAGGGCGGTAAACGCCATAATAAACACGCTTGTGCCGACCGCCAGATGCATTGGATAACCGAGGAAAGAAGTCAGGACGAGCAGCAACATCATTCCGCCGCCTGCACCTACAAAACCACAGATAAAGCCGACGAATATGCCGCCGACGATCGCCTTGATTAATCTGCTTTTAGGAGAGCTTTCTTCAAGTTGCTCTCTTGTTTTATTGACAGGCTTCAGAAGAAATCGAAGTCCGATGATAATAAGCGCTATCTGCATTGTACCGCTCATAGTCTGCTCAGGCAGAAAACTTGCAACGAAGCTTCCGACCATTGTTGTGATAAGTACGCTTACGAGTAATGGCAAACTGTTCTTTACATCCAAGTTTCCGCTTTTCTTGTAGGTGTATGCACTGATAAGGCTTGCCAGAACATCGCTGATAAGACCTATGCCGACTGCATCATAAGCGGGAACTCCCAAAAATGTTATGAGCATAGGACCTATAACTGCTGCGGCGCTCATACCGGCAAAACCTGTTCCGATGCCCGCTCCCGCACCTGCGATAAAGCATACAAGGATTTTGATTAAAATATCTCCCATAATGTATCTCCAAACTCTTATTTTCCAGATTGTCCAGTTTTTATTATATCATATTCACTCCGAAAAAACAATATATACCCTGCTTGCAGGAGAAACGTAAGCGTAAAATATAAAGTGTCTATTCAATTGATTTCTGAAATGATATAATAAGCGTTAACAATAACTGCAGTTGATACAGCTATCGTTAACGCTTTTGATTTTGTAAGCATTCAGGTTAACTGTGCTGCCGTTAGGCGATATTAGCCCGGTCTTTTTTACGCGGAGTTTTTGGTTTTTCTGCCAGGTTGTTTCTCATTTTCGTTTAAATGTTGCGGTTGCAACCGCTGTTGCTGACAGTATGGTTTACGACAAAAAGAGAAAGGCTGCGTAGGATTTTCCTACACAACCTTTCGGTACATATTAAATACTTCTGTATGAGTGGTCGGCTTTGATACTGCTTTTTTTATTTACCGGACAAAAAATACCTTTATTATATCATCTCAAGAATTTTTTCAGTCATCTCGGTACATGAAAGAGGCTTTTCTTTACTATCACCGAGAAGATCCGCTGTTCTGTAACCTTTTTCAAGAACTGAGTCAACTGCCTTTTCAATACAGTCAGCCTCTTCTGAAAGATCAAATGAATAACGAAGCATCATTGCTGCTGAGAGAATTGTTGCAATAGGATTTGCCTTGTTCTGTCCTGCTATATCAGGAGCAGATCCATGAATTGGTTCATACATTCCGCGCTTTGTACTGCCAAGTGAAGCGGAAGCAAGCATACCGATTGAACCTGTAATCTGTGAAGCTTCATCTGAAAGAATGTCACCGAACATATTCGACGTAACAACAACATCAAACTGCTGAGGATTTTTTACAAGCTGCATTGCTGCATTGTCTACAAGCATATCTGAATATTCAACCTCTGGATATTCTTCTGACATCTTATGCATAATCTCTCTCCAGAGACGTGAAGTTTCAAGTACATTTGCCTTGTCGATA
>JBJFFR010000016.1:0-24574 GCA_051891935.1 Oscillospiraceae bacterium | reverse complement strand
TGAGGGAATAAAGATCGTAAATATTGTTGATTGGCTTTTACAGTAAATAGGTTTTCAGGCCATCTCTGCAGAACAAACTCCGCTTGAATTGATATAATTCGGCGGAGTTTTGCTATTTATGGTCTTTTCAATGTATTTGCCGATGATAACATTTCTTATCATAAAAACGCACAATTCAATACAATAAAATAAATAAATAATAATCGAAAATGATACCGAGTTTCACGGATTTCTTACCGGCGCAGACCTTATGAACATCCGTAATTCTTTCTGTCCCAAAAATGACACTCCTATATAAAATCCCTTCAAAAATTATTGCCGTATCGTTTTAGATATGTTATAATAATAAAAATATCATTAATAGGAATTATGATAGGAGACCAACTATGAGCCTTGGTTAATACACAGATTATATTTGGAGTCCAGATAATATATAATCCACCGTTCGGCCGCGAATGGAAGAACGAAAAGGCAAAGGTCGAGGCAGAGGCAAAGCGTGGTTTTGCAGGACGTTTCGGCGCAGGGCTTCCTACGGCAAGTGACGGTCAGATGCTGTTCCTTATGACCGCTATTTCCAAAATGAAAGAGCCTGAAAAAGGCGGAAGCCGTATTGCCATTATCCACAATGGTTCACCGCTTTTCACAGGTGATGCAGGCAGCGGTCCGAGCAATATCCGCAAATATATTCTTGAAAACGACCTGCTTGAAGCAACAATTGCTTTGCCGAATGATATTTTCTATAACACGGGCATTGCTACATATATCTGGGTGCTTTCCAACAAAAAGGCAGGTACAAAGCGTGAAGGCAGAGTTCAGCTTATCAATTCAAACGGACTTTTGGAAAAGCGCAGAAAGGCTCTTGGAAATAAGCGCAACGACATTCCAGAAAGCGCTATTGAAGAGATCACACGTCTTTACGGAGATTTCAGAGAAAATGAGATCAGCAAGATTTTTGATAACGAGGATTTTGGTTATACGAAAATTACCGTTGAGTGTCCGCTGCGTGGCGAGAGCGGCGAACTTGTGCTGAAAAGCGGCAAAAAGCAAGCCGATTCCTCTTTGCGTGATACAGAAAATGTTCCGCTTAAAGAGGATATTGACGAGTATTTCAAGCGTGAGGTTCTGCCGTTCGCTCCCGATGCTTGGATAGACAAGAAAAAGTCGGTCGTAGGCTATGAGATACCTTTTACACGTTATTTTTACAAGTATGAAGCTCCCAAGCCGTCGGCGGAGATAATGGCAGAGATTCTGAAACTTGAAAAGGAACTTGACGGCAGTCTGTCGGAGGTGTTTAAATGAAAGCAAAAGTACCAAATGTTTTTTTAGGTTTATACGACAGTTTACGCTTGAATCTATGATAAAATCAGTAAGTTTTTGGTCGTTTGATATATATAGAAAAAAAGATCAGGAAATGGGATCCTTTTCAGGACATAGAGTGTATGATTCAATTACATTTCCTATAACATTAGTCCAAACGTGGTTAATTGATTTGATATACGAATTAATTAATTATAACCACTATGGTCATATGGTTATCTCAACGCATGAAGCGTTAAAATTAATTGGTCTATACAATGATTATTTAAATAATAAAGAAAAAGCATATGTTAAAAAGAGTGATACTTGGCTATATCTATATGGATTCTTTGGTGAACAGTGTAGATTTCAAAACAGTTCATTTTTTGAAGAATTTGCAAGAGAGAAATACATACTTGAAAAAATTTCAAAATATCCTAATGATACTAGCTATAACATAGACTTTGAAACTGAATTTCTAAAAGAAACCTCTTTTTCTACTGATGTTTATTCTGCTAATCTATATGTAATTTTTGCATTGTTTTTTTTCAAGTCAAATGTAGTAAATAAAGAAGATGTTATTAGGTATTTTGCAAACTCTCCTATCAATTATGAAGATATTCTCAGAATAATTGATAGTAATTCTATATCTATAGAGAAGATAAACCATCATCCTCTTGGTCGTCAGGTTTTCTATACTAAACCGATTATTAAGATTAACGAGCAATATGTTGCTACAAATCCTTTTTTACTGTTGGCTCTTTTTTCTAATTCAAATTATTGGATTATAAGAAATAAGTACAATACAATTGGATCGCAAAATTTTATTAATGCCTTTGGAATTTACTTTGAAAAATATGTTGAAGAATTGCTTTGTCGTTGCTTAATAGAAAATGAATATATAAAAATCCCAGTAAATAACACTGAAAAAAGAGCTGATTGGAAATTAAATATAGAAGGCTTTAATATTTTAGTTGAACAGAAGTCAACCATCCCAGTATTGGGCATTAAACAAAATCAACCGGATATTACTGCGATAAAGAAACACATTTTGAAAGCTTGGGGAGAAGCTGTCGAGCAGTTATCTGAAACTGAAAAGTTTTATAGCATCAGTAATTGTATAAAAATAATTTTAGTATATGATGAATATTTTAAAGCTGAATGTCTAGAAGAGTTATTTAAGTTACGATCCGATTTAATAAATGACGGTAATTATTGGCTATTGAATATTAGAGATTTTGAAATGTTAATGATGTTATACCGCAAGGATAAAAATGTATTTAAAGCAGTAATGAATGAAAAAATACAATCCGAAACAACTTTTTCACACAATGGTAGAGATCTTTCTTTATTTCTTAACAAATATAACATTAACCACAATGATTATATGACTGAATATGGTATCTATAATGAAACAGAAAGAATTATTAAGTATTACATACATAATGAAGGTGATTAATAATGCGTGAAATGAAAGGCAGCGGTATTGAACGGATTTGGGAGGTGCTATTACATCGGAGCATTCAGAAATTAAAGTATGCTACACAGATAATGAGAGGAAAATTTAATCATCGTCCAAGAAATGCCCCGATTATTACGATGGTGAATACCATTTGTGTAAACTGGTGATGTTGCGAGGCCTTTAAAATTTATTGATTCATATTCAAAGACATTAAA
Organism: Oscillospiraceae bacterium; assembly: GCA_051891935.1. Classification (GTDB taxonomy): domain Bacteria; phylum Bacillota; class Clostridia; order Oscillospirales; family Ruminococcaceae; genus UMGS363. Next base: position 21,601 of record JBJFFR010000016.1, on the reverse strand, counting down.
TGGTCTTGGTTATTCAGTAAGCAAAGAATTTCCCAAGGGTAGTATATGTATGACTATTGCTGCTAATGTAGGAGATGTAGCGATATTGAATTTTAATGCTTGTTTTCCAGATAGCGTTGTTGGCTTTGTACCAACAAGTAAAGTATATTGGAATTATCTGTATTACACGCTTAGTGCAATGAAGCAGCAGTTAACTCGAAATGCAATAATTAGCACTCAACTGAATCTTATCTATTGAAATTATTAAAGAGGAGTATATTTCAATTACACCATTACAAGAACAACACCAAATCGCTGACTGCATTGACAAAAAATGCTCCGCAATAGATAAATCAATTGAGCAGAAACAGGCTATCATCGAAAAACTGAAAGAATATAAAAAATCCCTCATTTATGAGGTTGTGACGGGGAAAAGAGAATGTTTGGAATAAAGAGAACTTCTATAGAAATAAATGTTGAACGTTCAGGATCGTTATTGATGATAAAGCTTTATAGAAATCATACTAGAGAAGCACGTATTCAATGTGTGATAGAGTCTGATAGTACAATCCTTATAGGCGATATAATTCACGATAGTGAAAGAAAACATAATAAGGGTTACGGTTCTGCAATGATGTCAAAGCTCATAGAGTATGCCACAGAAAATGGTTATTCTCGGCTTTACGGAAACTTGTCGGATGTTGATTTAGACCATAAGGACAGGCTCTATCATTTTTATAAGAAATTCGGTTTTGAAATAACGGAATATCCTAAGAAAAAGGATTGCTATTTTGGAATGATTGAAAAAATTTTATGATGAGGTGTAATTATGTTGCCTAAACTTAATAATAAATCATTTCTTGAATGTACAGAGGAAGATTTTGAAAGTTTAATAGAAAATCTGGATTATAGAGAAAATGAATATATAGACTATAAAAAGAATTTTGCTTTTCTTGAAATTCCTAAAGAGAAGAAAGCAGAACGAAACAGTAAAATTTCTGAGTTCAGAAGTGATGTGTGTTCATTCGCTAATGCTGAAGGTGGATATTTGATTTTCGGAATTAGTGATGAGAATGGTTGTGCAAAAGAAATTATAGGTATTGATATTCCTGATGATAATACTGATAAGTTTGAACTTGATAGAAGAAATAATTTGAATGGGATATATCCTCGAACACCATATATTAAGTTTAATTTTGTAAAGCTTAAAAATGGTAAATATATTGTTGTTATTTTCGTTAAGCGTGACAACTTTGCACCCTATACCCACATTGAAAATGAAAGCTGCTATTTCATGTACAAGCGTTCGGGAAATGAAAAAAAGCTTATATCATATGCGGAGATGAAAAATATGTTTAATCAGTCAATCTCATTAGAGAAAGAGATATGCAATTATCGAAAAGAACGTATCGATTATTTTAAGAGTCAAGCAGAAACTGAAGACAGTAAATACTCTCGCTTTCTGCTACTGCATATTATTCCTGAAACTTTTTTAGATTCCAGTTATAATCAAAATATGTTTATTCTTGAGAAAACAAAGAAAAAGCTTTTTTCTACAATGTTTTTACACACTGGTTGTGGCAGTATTTACATGCCATGTGTAGATGGAGTGCGGTATATTCCATATAATGATAATTCGATTCAATCTGAAGGTTATGTCAATAACAATGGAATTGTTGAATGTTTTCTGCCTTTAGATAAAAATACCTTGAGTGTAAATGCCAAATGGCCTAATGGATTTATTCCATGGGGATATATATGGCGTATGCTTGAACCATTGTTTTTGGACTATGCAGATATTTTCAAACAGGTTTATTCAAATGAGAAAGTGTATATGTGTATTTCTGTGATTGGCTGTAAAGGTGTAACAAGTGAGGGCGAAGAGTTTTATTGGTTTAAAAAAGAAATAGATAGAAATCTGGTTTTATGTTCACCCGTATATATAAATGATTTGAATGATGAAGATGAAGTCACATTGGTATTAAAAAAATTGTATATTGAATTTTTACTATCAATAGGTGTTACAAATAGTGAAGAATTAACAGAATTGATTCGGGAGGTTTATGATGTCTGATTTCGACTAAACCGCTGCTGCATACAATGTTCGTTGATAAGAAGCTGTCGGGAGTAAAGGCAGTTCAGACTCTTTCACGCCTTAACCGCACCTGCCGAGGAAAGCAGGATACCTTCGTACTTGATTTCGTCAACAGCGCAGAGGACATAAAGGAAGCTTTTGAACCGTATTTTGAGGAAACGGTTCTTGAAAAGGAAACCGATCCGAATGTTGTCTATGATTTAAAGAACACATTGGATGAATACAGAGTATATCAGCAGATCGAGGTAAACGCTTTTGCGGATGTGTGGTATTCGGCTAAAGGTCAGGAATATGCTGATTTAGGCAAGCTTAAATCAAAGATACAGCCTGCTCTCGACAGATATGGATCGCTTGAAGATGAGAAGCAGGATCTGTTTAAATCCACACTCGCAAGGTTCAATCGAATCTATTCGTTTATAACTCAGGTTTGCCGATTGTTTGACAAGGAACTGCACAAGTTCAGCATTTATGCAAAGTTTCTCGGTAAGATGCTGCCAAAAGGCGGTTCTGAAAAGGTTTATATTGATGACAAGGTTTTGCTTGAATACTATAAGCTTGAAAAGGACTTTGACGGAAGCATTGAACTTGAGCCGACCGAAGAAGGCTTTACTCCTATTACGGGCGAAGCAGGCAGACGTGAAAGGAAAAAAGATTCTCTCACGGTAATCATTGATAAAATCAATGAAAAATACGGAACAGCCTTTACCGAAATGGACAAGGTTTTACTCCAGATCGAGAACGATTATGCCGCACAGGATAAATGGAAAAGCTACGCACAAAACAACGATTTCAAGACCTTTATGCTGCTTTTTGCAAAGGATTTCCCCGAAATGGCAGCGGCTCGCTACGAACAGAACGAGGATTCCTTTGTAAAGATGTTTTCCAATCCTGAGATGATGAAATGGGTTATGGAGTCTATCGGCAATGTTGTTTATGAGAGATTGAAAAAATAAAACTTTGTGAAAAAAGCATCAGGCTGTCTAAATTGTTTTTGACAGTCTGATGCTTTTATGACTTGATAAGTTTACATTTATATGAGAAACGGTAATACGATAAACATTGGTGTGTATAATATTTCAAGAAACAATGACTTCATAGAAGCCGATCGTTTCGCTGTTATAATTCAAAAAGCACCTTTGCAATATCCCCGTCAATGCAAACCGCCCTTTCGGAAATCTCACCGGGACAAAAGGCTTCTCCGTGATTAACACGGGCATAAAAAGCGTTAATGTTCTCAGCGGTCATTTTCCAAAAGGGATATTTTATAATTCCGGGTGTATTGAAACCCACTCCAAGCTCAAGAAACAATATGTGCAAGTTTTTGTGGCTGCGGATAAAATCATCATAACGCTCTGCCGCATTGTACCAGCCTTCGTCCTGAACAAAGCTGTTATCACACCGCAAATTCATTGCCATCGGTCTGCCGCATTCGGGACAGTAAGGAATAAGCTCCGAGGGAATACGCATGTTTTTTTGTTCCGAATACATTCTACGGATGATTTCTTCATTGTCGTAGGTTTTATTGCAGCAAGGCTTCGAGCATTGGAAAAGTCCGTAATCGCCCTGAGTATAAAACAGCCTATTTTTGTCAAATCCTGCTTTCTGAAATTGATGATCAACATTGGTGGTCAGCACGAAATAGTCTTTGTCGGAAACAAGCTCAAAGAGCCGCTTATATACGCCGTTTTCGCTATCGAAATAACGGTTTATATAAATATATCTCGACCAATAAGCCCAATGCTCCTCCAAGGTATCAAAGGGATAAAATCCACCCGAATACATATCCTTAAAACCGTATTTTTCTATGAAATCTCCGAAATACTTTTCGAAACGCTCACCCGAATAGGTAAAGCCTGCTGCCGTTGAAAGTCCTGCTCCTGCACCGATAATTATGCAGTCGGCATTGTCTATCTTTGATTTAATGCGTGAGCAATTCTCTGTAAATGTCAAAGTCGGTCTGTTTAAAAACATTGAATATCACCTTGATTTTTCCCGAATATTTACGAACCGTATCCACTGCAATTTCAGTCGCTTCTCTTTGCGGAAAGCCGAATACGCCGGTTGATATACAGCAGAATGCTATGCTTTCGATATTGTTTTCTTCGGCAGCATTAAGGCAGGATATATAGCAGCTTTCAAGCTGACGGCAATGCTTTTCCGTCAATTCTCCTTCAACAATAGGTCCGACGGTATGGATAATTTTTTCACAAGGAAGATTGTATGCCGATGTAAGCTTTGCCTGTCCCGTCGGCTCGTTATATCCCTGTTTTTCCATTATTTCAGCACATTCAAGACGTAGCTGCACTCCCGAAAAGGTGTGTATGGCGTTATCAATACAGGAATGACAGGGCTGAAAGCAGCCGAGCATCTGCGAATTTGCCGCATTGACTATCGCTCCGCATTTCAGCGTGGTAATATCGCCTTTCCAAAGGTATATATTATCCTTGACAGGCTTCATATTGGCAAAATCCGAAATGCCCTTTGTCATAATTTCCTCTTGCAGAAATTCGTCCTGCACTTTCTGAAAATCATCATCTATCGGCATTGGCGGACGTACATTCACAAGGCTTCGGAACAGTCTGAAACGCTCCTCATTGCTTTGGGGTATTTCTGCGTTTTTGTACTGTGCGTCCTCCGCAAGGAGATATTTGATAAGATACAATAATTTCTCATCGTTTGTCATTACAGCCATTCCTTTCACGGGAAACAGGACTGCCGTATCAGGCAGCCCCCTTATCCTATTGTTTATTCGGAAACAACGCTGATACGCTTCCGTATATTGCCGCCGCTTACTATTTCGTCGACCATTGCGACAGCATAATCCGCATAGCTGATAACGCTCTCACCCTTGGAATTCAGCACAAGCTCCTCACCGCCGAGAATGTACTTGCCTGTTCTTTCACCGTCCGGACGGAAATCTCCTGCGGGGCTGATAAATGTCCATTTCACATCATTTCTTGTGCGAAGCTCTTCAAGAGCCTTGCCCTGTGCAGCTGCAAGGGGCTTGAACATATCGGGGAAGTCGGGACCGTCCATGACCCGAACAGTGTGTTCAGCATTGACATAGAGGCTTCCTGCGCCGCCTACGACCAACAGACGAATATCAGTTCCCGAAAGCAGATCGCACAGATGCTTAAGAGATGCAGAGTGCTGCGGCAGCACATCGGGAGCCCATGCGCCGAATGCGTCAACCACTGCGTCAAAGCCCTTTAAATCGTCAGCCGTAAGGTCGAACAGATCCTTAAGAATTACCTTCTTTGCGACGGACTTGTTTTCGCCTCTTACTACGGCGGTAACGTCCAGACATCTGTTTACAGCTTCCTTTGTAATGAGCTGACCTGCTTTTCCGTTTGCACAAATAACTGCGATTTTCATAAATTAATTCCTCCTGAAAAATGATTTGTTTGGTTTGCTTTTCGGGAGATTTAAGCGCTTGATCTCTTTCCTTGATTTAATGATAACACAGCTTTTTCGGTTTGTAAAGTAGGCACTTTTTTGTGGCATAGTTACTTCAAAGTAACATTTGCGCAGCTATGGGAAAAATGACAATAAAAAATTTTTACTTGATTTTTTCTGCTTATTATGGTAATATGTATATAATCGAATGTTACAGCTAAAAATATACTATTGGGAGAATATTTTATGATAGACAAATCTAACCTGCCGCCCTGTCCCGTTGAAACGACACTTATGCTTATCGGAGATAAATGGAAGGTGCTTATACTTCGTGATCTGCGAAGCGGTACAAAACGCTTCGGTGAGCTAAAAAAATCGGTTACGGGTATATCCCAAAAGGTGCTGACTTCAAATCTGCGTGATATGGAGGAAAACGGACTCCTGACAAGAGAAGTTTTCCCCGAAGTGCCGCCGAGAGTGGAATATACTCTCACCGAGCTTGGACAGAGTATGTCGCCAATTTTGGACGCTATGGCAAAATGGGGCGCAGAGTTTAAGAAGAACTGTAAATAGATCCGGATGTAAAGTTATTTTTGAGTTTTTTTCATGCATTGACAGCTTATCGTATCTGTGTTATAATTTGGTACAAAAATAATTACGAGGTGATGATATGACGCAAGCACAAAAAGAGATCTCGACCGATGGGCTTTTTCTTATGCTCGAAAACTCAAAAAACTTGTCCGAGGACTTTACCGAATTGTCCGGGCAAATGAATGCGCCCGAGTTTCATAAGTATCTTTCGGCTCTTATTTCGGAAAGAGAGATCGATGCGTCAAAGCTTGGTGTTATGGCACTTCTCAGCCGTTCATTCACATATCAGATATGTGCAGGTGACAGAACTCCGAACCGAGATATAATTATAAGAATTGCTATTGTACTGGGACTTTCCGTTGATGAAACACAGCGTCTTTTAAAGCTTGCAAACCGTGGTGTTCTTTATCCGAAAATAAAGCGTGATTCGCTGATCCTCTATGCGCTTTATAACAAATATGACCTGTATAAGACCGATGAACTTCTTGTACAATACGGACAGGAGCCGATTTTGTAATATGAATGATGTTTTAAAGGAAGAACTGATCCTTCCCGATACCTTATCCGATGAATATGAAGTAATATCCTGCATCAGATCGAGGAAAACGGACTCGGTATATGTGCTGTATGATAAAGTATGCCGCCGAAAGGCTTTGCTTAAAGCAGGAAAATCAGAGATCATCGAAAATGAGGCGAGAATACTTGCTGAACTTGATGAAAAGGGCATCCCCGAGGTCTACGGCTGTTTTGAAATGGACGGCAAGACCTGTCTTATCCGCCAATATATCAACGGCAAAACTCTTTATGAGCATATAAAGGAAAGCGGTCCTTTTTCCTGTGAAAAAGCGATCGAAATCGGCATTTCGGTATGCAGGATAATTGCGGCACTGCACGAAAAAGAGCCGACCATAATACACCGTGATGTAAAATCGGACAATATCATCATCACTCCCGACGGAGAAGTGTATATTATCGACTTCGGGACGGCACGCGAATATGACCCCGACGCATCACGGGATACTCAGGTATTGGGTACTCCCGACACGGCTCCGCCCGAACAGTTCGGCTACGGTCAGACAGACGAGCGTTCCGATGTTTATTCCATAGGCGTGCTTCTTAACGAGCTTGTAACAGGTTCAACGAAGCTTGAAGCCTCGGGAATGCCGCGCAGACTTTCCGCAGTCATAAAGCGCTGTACCGAATTTGCTCCCGAGAAGCGCTATCGCAATGCGGCAGAATGTGAAGCTGCTCTGCGGAAAATGTATAAAAAAACGCCGGCTGCGGCTGTATTGGCTGCTGTATCGGGTATTGCTGTCTTTGTGCTTGTTTTGGCTTTAGCTTCAAATTTGAGAAGCGATAATGTTGAGGATGCGGTCTATACATCGGCTGCTTCAGATACAACATCTTCGGAGAGCGAGGTTACAACATCCGCTTTGTCTGAAAGCTACTCCGAGGGAAAGAATTTCATACAGCTTGACAGCAGCTATGTTGGCGACTGGAACTACGGGGCGAAAATACCTAAAAGCATTCTTGATTCCATTGACGGAGATGTACAGATAACACTTGATATCGAAACTTTAGCAGAGGGCAAGGACGGCGATTATTATTCGCTTAAGCCCGTCAGCTCCGATGACAGGTGGACTAATCTGAAGGTTTTAACGCTATTTGAACGGGCAGGCGATGACGGAAGATCTATCCTTGTGGGAAAGAATCAGAAAACCTGCAAATTTACTGTTTCCCGTGAGGTCATTGAAACTCTGGGAGATGGAGGGATTGCTTTTCAGATCTATAACCTGCTCATAAAATCTGCGACTGTTGAAAAGGCTGTTGAGGAAGCGACAGAATATGAAGAAATAACCGATACCAAAACCCCGTATTTCATAGAGCTTGACAGCGAGTATTTAGGCGATTATGCTTTGAGCAAGACTATTCCCAAAAGCGTGCTGGAAAACTATGAGGGTGATATAAAGATCACCCTTGAAACAGAGATCGCCGGACTGTATAACTATGCAAATTTTATTCCCATTGCATTAGTCGGCGATGATGCGGAATGGATGGATCTTATCGGGGAAATAGACTGCGAGAACGATAGAAACAGCGACGGCTTTATCAACCTGGAAAAAGGACAGACAGAATGCACATTGATACTATCTCACGACACCGTTGAAAAGCTCGGTAAGTATGGAATAGGCTTTCGGACAGTCAATTTTATAGTTAAATCGGCGAAATTGTCCGATGCAGACGCTTGAAACAGGCAGAATACATATTTTCAATTTTTTATCCCGGGATCTAAAAAACGATCTCGGGATTTTTGCTTGAAAAGCATTTCAGGTCGATTTATACTAATTCCAAACCGTTCTATAGACAAAGACGACAGATAGAATAATCCAAGTCAAGGAAGACGACCGCAGGCAGGCTGCCGCCTGTCAAGGGAGTCTGACGCAGAATTGGATTATTATATCCGAGTATTTGTCTATAGGTTGGTTTGGAATTAGTATTATATATAAATTTACCGGAAGTCTGCAAGCTGCGTACCAAAAATGTTTTTTTATGTGATATAATTATAGAAATATAATTCATAAGGAGGATTTTCTATGAGGTTAAGAAAGATACTTTCCCTGATGTTGGCGGCGGTGATGTGCGTTATGTGTATGTCATTTGGTACATCTGCAGCAACAGAAAAAAAGAGCGTTACTCTTAAATGGTTTAAAACATATATGTATGTTGGCGAAACTCTTGACCTGGAGCCTACGGTAAAGGGATTCAGCAAGTATACTCTTACGCTTACTACCGAAGATAAAAATATTGCAACAATATCTAAAAAAGGTGTTGTTACAGCATTGAAAGAGGGAAAAGTAAAGATCAGGGCTGCTGTAAAAGGAACAAAATACGGTGCTCAATGCACAATTATTGTACAACCTAAAAAAGGCAGTTCGACATCAACTGTTAGCGGGCCGACCATTCCCGATCCCGGTGCATTTTTTGGATGCGAGGCTACGGATAGCGGAAGCATCAACTCAAAGAAAGGCAGCGGTTATTATCTTTCATACAGATTTGATTTAGATACTAACAAAAAGGGAATTGACGAGTATAAACAGCTTCTTTCCGATAAGTATAATTTCAAATTCTGTTCCTCGGGCATGGAGGATTTTTCTTCTGAAGGAAGTACATATACTTCGAGAGGACTTATTTACGGCGGCAAGGAAAAAGTATCGGATATACTGTTATATTTAAGCGGGAATTATGCTGATGCGTTTATTATGGTGAATTATTATAACGGATCGGGTCAAATAGGTTTATCGGTATACTACAGCAGCGATATCACCGTTTCGGATCTGGGTGACCGTGCATCTTATGTTACTTCCGATAATGGTAATTCAAATAATGGCAATTCTAACAGCAATTCAAGCGGCAAGGGTAATTCATCAAGCGGAAGCAGTTCAAACAGTTCGTGGAAAAAAGGAAACGGCGTAACGGTAAAATGTGTAAAATGTCACGGCAGCGGTAAGATAACATGCACACGCTGTTATGGACATGGCACGATCTCATCATCATCGTCATCGTCCCCGAATAACAGCGGCAAAAGAAATGGTTCAAAAACAGGTCGTGTAAAATCTCTTTGCAGTAAATGTAAAGGTTCAGGAAAAATAACTTGTACGCGCTGCAAAGGCGATGGAAAAGAGTGATCCGTACTTTAATATTAATCTCTCATTAAAGTGTGGACAAAAAATTTTCGCAAGATCCATATAAAGCTGCAATATTTTTGCCCAATTTTTGTACGCATTATAATCAGGGATTAGTATTAGCATTGCAAAACTATTAGTCTGTAAGCTGCGTACCAAAAATGTTTTTTTATGTGATATAATTATAGAAATATAATTCACAAGGAGGATTTTCTATGAGGTTAAGAAAGATTCTGTCCCTGATGTTGGCGGCGGTGATGTGCGTTATGTGTATGTCGCTGACGTCCTTTGCAGCAACAAAGAACGGCATATCACTTAATAAGACAAGCGTTTCCATTGCCATTGGCAAGAGCTACACTCTCAAACCAACGCTGTCCGGCATGAGCAAGGCTACCGTACAGTGGAGCAGCTCGGACAAGTCTGTTGCTACGGTCAGCAAGGGCAAAGTAACGGCAAAGGGTATCGGTACGGCGAAGATAACCGTCAAGGTCAAAGACAAAAGCTATAAAGCCGAATGTACTGTCAAAGTGGTACGAGGAGGAAAGATTTCTTCTGAATTGACAGGGCAGGCTCTGGTCGATAAGATAAAGGTGGGAATAAATCTGGGCGGCTGTCTTGAGCCATATAATTGTTTTTGGCTGGATGATGAGATGGATTACGAAAATGCATGGAGCAACAATAAACCCATTTCCGAGAAATTTTTCACAGCTTCTAAAAAAGCCGGCTTTAATGCGGTGCGAATACCCGTTTCTTGGGGAGATCATATGGACAAAAACGGCAATATCAGTAAACAATGGCTTGACAGAGTGCAGGAAGTTGTGGATTACGCTTATGACAACGGGATGTATGTAATACTCAACACTCACCACGAGAACAGTTGGCTTTCAATGGAGAAGTATGACAATACTACTGTAAAGAAATTCAAAAACGTATGGACACAAATTGCAAAACGTTTCAAAAATTATGACGAACGTCTTATTTTTGAGGGAATGAACGAACCGCGCGCCATCGGCACGGATCATGAATGGTATGTTATTAAGGAAGATGCGGAAAACGTCAATAAGTATAATCAGCTGTTTGTAGATACTGTCAGGTCAACGGGCGGAAATAATAAGAACCGATGCCTTATGATCACTTCTAGCTGCGGATTTACCGCCGAGGATCTTCTAAAAGGTCTTAAGATCCCCAACAACGACGATAAGATAATAGTTGATGTACACGCATATTGTCCTTGGGGTCTTTCTCTCTCCGTAGATTATGAAGAAACAAAATTTGATTCCGCTGCAAAATCATCAATAGACAATGCAATGTGGGAGATCAATGAATTTCTTGTAAAGAAAGGCATTCCCGTTATTATCGGCGAGTTCGGAACATGTAACAAGAATAATACTTCCGAAAGGATCAAGCACGCAAAATACTATATATCCGAAGCGAAAAAGCTTGGTGTACCCTGCTTTTGGTGGGATTGCGGTGTAAGTGATCTTCCCGGAGAAGGCGTTACCTGCAGCACAGGTCTGATAGATCATGACACGTATAAATGGCACTTCCCGGAGCTTACCAAGGCAATAGTTGACGCAGCAAAATAATAAAGGAGGGGGTTCTATGAAAATGAAAAAATTTTTAGCGGCATTTCTGGCGGCGGCGACCTGCCTGTCGGCAACGTCTACAACAGCGTTCGCGGCAAAGGAAAAGGAGTTTGAGACCGCCCACCAAGCGGTGGCGAATATGCACGCGGGCCTGCACATCGGCAATACCTTTGAATCTATTGACTTTGAAGATGAGTGGTTTTCCAATGACGGCGTAAACCCCGGTTGGGACGAAAACCATCAGGGACGCGACCCGGAAGTATTTGAAATCGCTTGGGGCAACCCGCCTGTTACGAAAGAATACATAGCAGCTATCAAAAATGCCGGATTTGATTCGGTACGGCTCCCTACCCAAATGGCAAACCACGCCGACAAGGACGCAAATATTTACGAGCCTTGGCTTGACCGTATACAGGAAGTTGTGGACATGATCCTGGAGCAGGATATGTACTGCATTTTAAATTCCGGCTGCGATGTGTGGCTGCACCCCGAAAAGGAGAGCTTTGCCGAGAATTCGGGGAAATACGCGAAGCTCTGGAAACAGATAGCCGTAAGATTCAAGGATTACGATGAAAAACTGCTCTTTGAGGGAACAAACGAAACCTATGGGGAAGGTACTGACGAAAACGGCAATTATATACAGTATTGGAGCTGGCAGCCCGAGGGTGCGGATTTTATAGAATGGCACAACAGGATAAACGAGCTTTTTGTCGATACGGTACGGGCTACCGGCGGCAACAACAGGTGGAGAAATCTGGTTCTCACTACATTTGGCGCTAATATCGGACCGGAAGGACCGAACGGCAGAACTGAAGTTTTCGATGATTTCAGACTTCCTGATGACAAGTACGATGACCACCTGCTCATTGACCTGCATTATTATGACCCTATAGGCTTTTGTTTTCCCGATAAAGATATTCCTGAACGTGCAACTTCCGAATGGGGTTCGGAAGATGACATACAATTGCTCGAAAGGGATTTTGCCTATATGAATACCCTTCAGGAAAGAACCGGCGCACCGATAATCATAGGCGAACACGGCGCTGTTTACAAGAACAATGACGATGAGATAGTTGAATACCTGGAAGCGTATCTGAACCAAGCCAATAAATACGGTATAGCTGCTTTTTTGTTTGATCCGATAAACGCAGCAGACGGCGGAACTTATATCCATTGGTGGGACGGCAGTACATACCGGGATCAGAACTACGGCGTTTTTAACCGAAGCGAAGGGAAGGTCGGCTGGACGGAAATCGCTGACGCGTATATTCTTTACAGCTATCAAGGCAAGCTCCCTGCGCCCAGGCTTACCGGAACCAAAAAGGGCAATTCCGTTACCCTCACATGGAACGACCTTTCCGGCGCATATGGCTACCGCGTTTACGAGTATAACTCAAAGACAGGCAAGTACGAGCAGATAGCCTTTATCTCCGGAAATAAAAAGACTATCGGAAATCTGACTCCCGGTACCCATAAGTACAAGGTAGTACCCGTTGCCAAGTATAACGGCAAAAACAAAAACGGCAGCGCTTCAAACGCTGTGAAAGTAACGGTTGCATAAAAAACTGCAATCTTACATCAGCATAACTCGAAAGCATACAACAGAACAAAATCAAAGCGTGACTGTGATCATAGCAGTCACGCTTTGATTTTATAGTAAAGCCCCAGTTTTATCGGGGAAAAAACATATAGACCTCATTTTAAATTATAATAATAGGACTTCTCTTTATTCCAAAAAGGCCGGCGGAACTTACACGGAAACGCCGAAGACCGAAACGAGCTATCGAACCTTGAAGCTGCCCGATGAGGTCATGGAAATGCTTTTGAAGTGGAAGGAACTTCAGGACATTCAGCGCAGGAAGGTCGGCAGCAAGTGGATTGAAACCGACCGCGTCTTTACAAAGTGGAACGGGTTGACCCTTGACGGCACAGCCCCGGGATATTTCTTCAAGCGTTTCTGTGAAAGGACGGGTATGCGTTATGTATCGAATCACTCTATGCGTCACTTGAATGCCAGTCTGCTTATCAATGCTGGCGTGGATGTAAAGACAGTGCAGAGCTGTTTAGGTCACTCGATGGCAGCAACGACTGTAAATATCTCATATGGACACACCCAACAAAGCAGCTATAGTACTCAACAAGAACCCCAACTAAGTGAAGCGGACTTGTTGATTCTCCTTATTACTTTAATGCTTACCAGTTTCATATAATTTTACAATTACTCTTCGTACATAATCACGGAGCAGGAACAAACTATCCCAATCAACATCTTCTCCATCATGGACATATTTAGATCTAATATCATATAAGTTGTGAATATCATTCCGAATCCGTTTTCTTTCCTTATCATTTTTTCCAATGAATTTTGAAATTCCTTTTCTGATTCTAGATAAAATATCTTTTCTGTCCACTCCATACTCCATTTCAAGTACTACAAATAGCATAATAAATGAAGGATTAACTTTTCCTACCAAATACGAATCGAGATATAACTCTTTCATCTTACGTAGTTCAGGACTTTTTTCCCCAATGACCAAGCCGATATGTGAATCATACCAACTTGCAAATTCTTCTTTTTCTAAATCTGTTAATATATACTTTCTAGGCAAATGGTCAATAGCATGCTCATATTTTACGATTTTTATATTCCCACCACTTTTAATTGTATTAGTATTCTCATCAAATCTATAACTTAAGCTGTAACAAGAGAAAATATCTATTGCTTTATAGAATTTTAATAAATCACATAGAATTACATCATTACTAAATATTGTTTCTTTAGTTTCAATTGTTTCTATTACAATAAAGGATGCATTATCATCGCATCGTGCTCGATGACTAAATATACTATAAATAAATGCATTGTATTCTCTTTCATTAAATGTACATAGCACCAATTGCGAAAAATCACTTTCAGTAATTTCAATAATATTACTATTCCCGATTTTTAATCCAATCAAGCTTCTATCTGCTCCTGCTAAAATGCTTAAAATTACCCTAGCACCCTTTTTTATTTTATAGTCCATGCCTATCTCCTTTTCGTATATATTTTAAAAATGTAATATTGCTATTATTGGACCAAATGATTTTAATGTATACGTTTTGTTCCTTTTTGACATAAAAAGTATAATTAACGTATATATAGATTTCAATTATTAAGCTATGATTTATATTTCTAAATAACTTCTTATTTGGTTTGCCACATTTGATAGAATTGATATAATAGTTTCCTTAAATGTGTAATAATCACAAGAAAAGTATTTTTGTGTTAATCCCTTAAAACAATCATCAAGAATTATTTCATTAGGGGTTAATGCGATTCCAATTTTATAATGTGCCATCGCATTACGGAATTTATCAGATATCCAAGCATTTTCTATTTTAAAATCTGTATGGGCAGCACTATTTATCTCAGGTAAAATCATTGAAATATAATAATACTGCAAATAAGCAAACCTTAACTTAGTTGAGCATTCTTCTAATATATACTTATCAACACATATTAAAACGAAATTGATTTGACAAAGCAAACAGAATAGGATAAATTTATAACTATATGTATTTCCAACTGGAGATATGTTAAAACCACCAAAATCAGTAAATGAAAAATTCATGGATTTATTAATTTGAAAAGGGGTAGTTACATCAAACATCGCTACATATTTTCCACCTATTTCAGATAAAGCTCTTATTTGTTCACCAATATTCGTTCCATATTTAAATCCAGGAACATATAAACTGCATAAAATAGTGTTTCCACAAAATTGCCCATCAACAATATCAGCTCCCCAAATATCATACAGCTTTAATTTACGGGCTTGGGTAGAACAAATACTTGAGAAATATTTGTCGCTATCCATATATAATTGTTCAATTTCTTGGTAGATTTCATCGTAAGACTTATTCCAGAATTTAATAGAAGAGCGCATTGCTTCATAAAACTCTTGTTCTTTTTCATTAAATAATGGTATATTTATTTTATTTTTATTAGAGTTATTGTAAGATTTTATCCAATCTTCTGTTCCATCAATTATTGTTCCAATAATCGGCATAGCAGATACAATGTAGTTGGATTGAATATTTGAAAAATTATTTATTATTGTATATATAAATTTCAAATCATTTTTAATAAGGCTAATAGAAGTTTTCTGTTGAAGATTCATGCGTTCGTATGTAATCATCCGATTCACTCCTACTTATTATAATATTGTGATTTCAAAAATGAAAAAATATTATTGTCTGTTTCAATCATTCTTTAAAAGTACACTATTGCTAATCCAAAAATATGTTGAGAGTATTTCCTATCTTTTGAACGATAGGGATCACAAGCGCATTCCCCATACAAAAATACCGCATCTTCTCAGGCATTCCCGTATCAGTCCAATTATCGGGGAATCCGTTCAATCGCTCGCATTCTATCGGCGTAAGCACCCGTAATCGCCCTGTCTGGATATCCCTGACAACATGAGAAGCTCTTCCGACCTGCGTTTCAGATGTGAGCATAGTCCGTGACGGTTTTTCCAAAGCGTCGGGAAAGCCGACAGCACCCTCGGAAAACCAATATATGCTCCCATCTCTTCTTTTTCTTTGCTCATTTTTCGCACCTTTTAGGTATATCCATTTCGCCATATCCTCTTCCTTAAGGAAATAGCGTTCATCGATATTTCCTTGTTCCAGGATCCTTCCTAATGGGATAAACGGCTCAACTCTCGGTATCACCTCGACAGAGTACACTCTTCCATTCATCATCACACCGGAATTATACAAATACACCTTTTGCAGCCTTGAAAGAGAATCCATATCCTCATACTTCATCTCATCTATCCAATGGTCAACGTAATCACGTTGATGTGATGCAATTGGGAATGCCTTTGCCATAACACCATCTTCTATCACCTGTTTGTGCATAGCCTTCAAGCCTTTGATACATACATTATCAGCAAATTCTCGATACAATTGCGTCCTGTTATGATATGCAACAATAAAAGTTCTGCGTCTGCGTTGAGCTTGTCCGTAATCAGCAGCATTGATGACACGCCACTCTACAGCATAACCGTTCTGATAAAAGCATCGAAGGATAATGGAGAAATCTCGCCCACATTGTTTGGCAGGCGAACGTATCAGCCTGTCAACGTTCTCTAAAACAACATAGCTCGGCTGCTTATCCCTTAAAATGTCATTTATCTGCCACCAAAGAACGCCTTTTGCTCCTTCGATACCTTTGGAATTCTTCTTCATTATGGAATAGTCCTGACAAGGGAAACCGCCCACCAGAAGGTCGTGATCGGGTATATCGTTCTTCGCCTGTGCAATATCCTTGCAGACATGGTTCGGACTTTTTCCAAAATGATAGGTGTAGCAATCGAACGCCCATTGGTCAGCTTTATGCGGTTCTCATTGGTTCGCCCATATTCTTTAAATATGATCTTGTTTTCTTCGTCAAAGTATGTTATAATTATATCATAATATACAATACTCGTCAATAAATTCTTAGAAAGGGGAGTATCGTAATTGAATGCAAAAGCAAAAACGATTAACCTTCTTCTTTATAGCGGAAATCTAAATGGTGTTATTAGCATTGAAGATTCAAGTTGGAACTCCGGTGAATTATACTCATCTCCAAGGGACTCAGTTTCCGACTTATTGAAAACTGATGCTTGCAGTAAATATGGTGTATATCTGCTGTTATCACAGGATATGGTTTATGTTGGACAGTCCTTTGATTTATCAAAAAGACTAAATCAACATATGACAGGTAAGGATTGGTGGGAGAGTGCGGTTATATTAACCACCAAAGATGACAGCCTTACTCACTCTGACATTGATTATCTTGAGAATGTACTTATTGAGAAGGCATTTAAAATCGAACGACTTGACTGCGATAATAAGAAAAAAGGGAATCCGCCCAAAGTGGATAAATTCCGCAAAGTTGTTTTAGAACAATATTTGGAAGAGGCATTGTTTTTAATGCAGTTAATCGGAATAAATGTATTCTCCGATAATATTCAGAAAGGGCGGATAAGTGCAAAACCCCATATTGATGTTATGAGTATTTCGGACAAATTATCCTTAGGCATCAGCAGTAAAAGTGAAGCACTCGCATTTTTGAAAGAGCAAAGAGTTATTCTTCAAAAAACAATTACATACGCAACCCTTAAGCCTAATAAGGACTCCTTTTGGCTTAATCCTAAAGTACCGTGTGTAAATCTTGATTGGAATATCGTGCTAAACGATACCGCCCATTCAGAATTAATTGTAATTTTTATTCCTGCGAATACTTTTGTTATTTCCTCCGATGATGATAAAAAAGGACTTGCCCTAAGAAGTGACAAGCCAGACTTAATTGAATTGCGTATTAATAAAGATACTCTCTTTGAAAAGAAGAGCAAAACCGATTTTTCAAAGTATGTACAAGCAAAAATAAAATATTGATTGTATTAGCGTCTCATTTTTGAGACGCTTTTTCATTGAAAAAATCATATAAACGGCAACTATCTCCTGTATAACAATAATCATTCTCAGAAACAAAACAGCATCCCCAAAAATCATCCATATCAATAGGTCTGTCGGTAATTATTGTTCCCCAATGATTCACCATTACAAAAGGCTTAATCTGACAAATCTCTCCCGAACAATCATCGTCATCTCTGACATCATATGCAAAAAGTCCGTCCGGTACAGTTTTCCTGTCTACACGCATACAAGTAAAAAGTACTTTTCTTCCAAACAGTTCAAGGATATCGAATGATTCCTCCATTGCATTAATCAGCATAATTATCTTCTCCAAATTAATAATTATTGATTAGTATATCATAACATTCATACGATTTCAATAAAAACGGAGATAATTTACAGTCTATTAGATCATTATTAGATCTTGCATATAAAATAAAAAAGACTTAATTCTTACAATAGAATTAAGCGGAAATAATATATAACGAATATTAATTTTTTACAGTCTGCTCCGACATGTGTTGAACGATTGAGAGTTGATTCGCTGGTAAGCATCGTGCGTCCAGGTCTGTCCCACGGATCAGGAAAAGCTATCGGTCCTTCTGAAAACACGTATTGATGACCATTAGCAGCAGTACGGTTGATTTTTTTGGCTCCCTTCAAATAAGACCATTTCTCCATCTTGTCGCTCGGGATAAAAAACTTATCTGCTGCATCATGCTGTAATATAGAACCCAGCGTAATAGCCGTTTCTTCCTTTTCAATCACCTTAACAGTAGTTATTTCACCATTAGTCATAAATCCGGCATTTTCAAATGTAAAAGCAAAATGGTCGCTGACATCAACAAGGTCATTTGAGATATTGATCCTTGAAAAATTCCCTGTATCTTGTATTGGAAATGCTTTTGCCATAAAGCCTTGACTTTTTATAATTTCTTCATCGCTTATCCCAGCTGTTTTGGTGCTATATTCTGTTGCATCATTTTTATATGCAAAAATAAATGTCCTTCGACTTCTTTGTGCAGCACCATATTGAGCTGCATTAACTACTCGCCATTCGACGCTATATCCTAACTGAGCAAAACAAGCAAGTATCACGCCAAAATCTCTGCCGCGCTGTTTAGCCGGAGATTTCAAAAGTCTGTCAACATTTTCTAATATACAGAAAGGAGGTCTTTTTTTTCAAGAATATCTCTTATCTGCCACCATAATACGCCTTTTTTACCTTCAATGCCTTTGGAAGAAGCCAACGTATGCGCTACACTATAATCTTGACAAGGAAATCCGCCAACAAGTAGTGAATGGTTTGGTATCGTTCTTTTATCTACAGTACCAATATCATCGCCCGTATGGTATTCTCCATTTACATCGGGAAGGTCGCCATAATGTTTGACATAACATTGATGAGCCCATTGTGTTCTCGCTCCCGGTTCCCATTGAGAGAACCATGTGGTCTTCCAACCTGAATCAAGGCGTTCAAAACCAAGCCGGAATCCTCCAACTCCGGCAAACAACTCACATATCGTTTTTTTCATTGATAAGCCCTCCTATGGCAATAGAATGCCATCCGCTTGTAAGTAGACCCCATAATATATATTAGCACCGACAGACGCCGGATCAATAGTCTATGTTTATAATTTTAACAAATTATCACCGAAAAGTCAATAATAAATTAGGAATATTATTCACATTTGATGTTAATATTGTCGCCTTGCTTCTGCTTATGATCCTAAGAGCTACAAAAGCACAAAACATCCTTTATTCTCTATGATACTATCCACGATTCAGAACATACTTTTTATATGTCCCTTGAATAAGGACAATTCAGCAATCAACTTTTCACCATCCCTTCCTTACCGTCTTTCGCCATATCCTTAATATCTGCCCCAACCAATGCCTCTGCATCATCCAATCTCCTGCGTATGCGCATAGCATTATCCTGTTCAAATGCCTCAAGAGCGTTTCTTCCGTCAGCAAGCTGATGCTTCGAATAATATGCCTTCATATCACTGTTAGTATTAGCGACAGCTTTCTTGACTATCGCATACATTTTTTTCTTAAGCTTTACAGCCATATCACGCTCGCGGTCTGCTTCTTCCTTAGCCTCTAACTCTTTGCGGTGACCCTCTTCCAACCTCTTCTGTACTGCTTCCCGAATCGCAAGTTCCTGTCTGTATGCAGACTGCTCTGCCTTCTGACGTGCCTCGGCAGTTTTATTCACATTTTCATCTGTAGCCTTTGCGTTTTCGATCAGTTTATTTGCACCGATCGTCAAATAGTTGACTGACTCCATCACCTGAGCATAGGTTTCTTCATTCATAACCATATTTCCGGTTTTATGCTGAAAAAGACCTACTTTTTCAGGAACGATGGTTTTAAGAACATTTTCCTTTACATCATTTATAGTTTCAATAATTGCGTCAGCTTCCTGACGAGCTTCATTAAGTCTGTGTTCTTCCTGCTGTCTTTCATATTTAAGCTTTTCCAAACCTACTTTGCTTGTTTCTTTCGGGATCTCTTCAATGTCAAAACCATATTTTTTTCCAAGCTCAATAAGCTTCTCACGGCATGCCATGGTATATGTGATCTTGGCATTGTTATACCTTCCCTTAGGTTTATCGGGAAATATTCTCTCAACGTCCATTTCTTCCAAAGCCTTGGTCTGATTAACGATCTCTATACCGTTCTCATGTGCGACCCAAACCTTGCGCATTTGAAGATGATCTGCCGCACCTGGTTCATCAACGTGTATAACTGCATCAAGAATGACAACTTGAGGATACTGTGATGTATGCCACAGAACAAATTCTTCAAAGATCTTGGCAAGGATCTCCGCACCGGCTTTTTGAACATCCGATGCTTTCCCAATCTGAAATATTGTTTCCTCGGGGCAGGTATTCGGACTTGAAATGTACTGCTCCATTGTCTTTACCCTTGAATACTGCCTGTTTTTGATCGGATTTTCATTCCTTTTGTTTCTGTCAGCTTCAAAATGAACTTTATAATAATTAAGCTCATGCTCTTCAATGGAATTGCATTCGCCGGTATCTTCCCTGCAAAAAAGCCAGCAAATATTATCCTTAGTTTTGGCAGGGTCGATATGCTCAACTCCCTCCAGATCAAACTGTCGGTCGTTGTGCTTAGGGGAAAAAACTCCGTTTTTCCCCTTCCTTCCGTTGTGCGCTGTAAGTCTAACCTTGCTCATGTCGATTTCCTCCTTGCGTCAAGCATAACTGTAAAACCATGTCGTCAAAATCCATTATGCTACAACGGAGTACCCCGTATCAGATTGTAGCACTCTACAATCTGCGGGGCAAGAAAGGGAGCCCCCTCTCTTGACTCACTCCTCTTTTTTTGACCTTTTTCAAGGTCAAAAAAATGCCCAGCTATACCTTATGGCATAACAGGGCTTTTCATATAACTGAATAAAACTGCTGATCGGTAATGACGCACTAAGATGTCATTTTTTTCGTCATAAAACCAACTCTATCATTTATCAAATATTAGAATGTAACTATATATTCAGTCAGCCGAATTACGTCGTAGCTCATGTCATTTTTGCAAAACCCATCAGATCTTTCATTCTATTAAAAAATCTGATACCTAACGCTCATATTGTAACACCATATCCGAATGTTGACAAGATGTAATTTTGAATAAATTTTTCTCTATCTTTTGTTGAAATAGTACAAAGGGTATATTTTAAACTTATGTAACAAGATAGATCATACTGTATGTCATAAAGAATTTTACATAACAGATCGTGGCGGTGCAAGGAGCACCGCCGATTGTTTTTTAAAGGGTTTGAAATCGTATTA
>JBJFFR010000015.1:0-5062 GCA_051891935.1 Oscillospiraceae bacterium | reverse complement strand
TTGAGTTAGACCCCCTTGACATGGAAATCTAACTCTTATTAACTAAATGACATTGGTTCAGTGTACGAATTATACATTCTCAAATCACAGTATGGAGATTCCCAAAATAGAAAAAACAGGTGCATTAACGCTTAATTACGATAGTAAGTTTGATTGTAAATCATTTTCTGCAACAGTATTTTCTGATGGAGTAATGATTGAGCTATCGGACATGAAAGCAGATTCTTTCTGTAAATGTGGACAACTTATCTTAGGATTTGATTCAAGAAAACGAATATTATCAATTTATATAACAGAATTATCCAAAGACGAGATCGAGCATATCATCTTCGAATTGCGTGAGCAATAAATAATCTATCATGGAGAATTAGGAGGAGTAGGTCATGGACAACGGCAAGCTCTTAAATAATACTGTGTTTTATGACGGATTTGAAGATGAACCAGAAATAGAACTATATATTGAAGATGCTCCCGAATATAATATCCATATTTGGAATGGCTATTTATACGATATTTTGGGAGAACTTGTATTAGATGGAAAGGACTGGAATGGATTTACATGTGATATGAATCAATGCGAGCGTACATATGAGGAAAAAATGTCACGATTGACACATCAGAATACTTAACAGACCTCTATATTTATCGTGATAATGCATTTGAATATGATGATACTCGCAAGTGTTACAATCTATTGTGTGAATTTTTGGAATATGCTAAATAAAACGGCAAGACAGTCAAGGTGAATTGGTGGTAAATGATGTATTATCACACGATGATTTAGTAAAAACATAATCAAAACAGAATGATGACCCGGTACTGCCCTTTTGTGGGGCGGTATCGGGTTTGTCATTTTCATGGGGATTGTCCGTTTAGACTACGATTTGCAAGGAATACAAAAGACCTACTTGAACTGGTCGAGAAACTGACCGAAAAGCAGGTTGAATTTATTTCTATGAAGGAGAGGATTGACACCACAACTCCCGCCGGAAAGTTTATGCTGACCGTATTTGCTGCCGTTGCGGAGCTGGAACGTGGCTACATACTTGACCGTCAGCGGGAGGGTATTGCTATTGCAAAATCACAGGGAAAGTATCGGGGCAAGCCTAAGAAGCAGATTGACCCCAAACTCTGGGATGAGCTGTATGTCAAGTGGAGAAATGGGGAGATAACGGCTGTTGAGTTTATGAAGAAGGTGGGGCTTAGGAAGTCGGCGTTTTATGAGAGATTGAAGGATTATGCGGGGTGATCATCGGTATAGCCGATTCAGGCTTTGTGCAATCATTTTTGCAAAAAATTCATTTACCCTCTTGACTATTATCAATAATGATGATATAATCATATTTAAGAAAGGTGGTATGAACAGTGGATCTGATAAAGGTGCTTTCAAATCCTGTGAGAATACGGGTAATGCAGTATCTGCAAACGCATGGCGAGGCAACAACAAAACAGATATCCGAAGCAATTTCCGATGTTCCTGCACCTACGTTGTATAGGCATATCAACACTCTGCTGAAAGAAGAAGTCCTGCTTGTAAAAGAGGAACGAAAGGTAAGGGGCAGTCTGGAAAGGCTGCTTGTTATCAATGTAGAAAAAATGTCGGCTGCCTCAGACAGCAATATCTCGGATTCGGCATATCAATTTTTAATGGAGCTATATATGAAATTTCACAAGTACAGCTGCAAAGACAATGCAGACCCTCAGAAAGACCGCCTTAGTCTGAGGACCTGCGTTTTAAATCTGACAGATGACAGCTTCGATAATTTTATGCGGGATATTGCGTCAGTCATAGGAAAATATCAGGGAGCAGAGGAAAACGGGAAACTGCGCAGCGTGTCTTTCATATCTGCTCCTGTCGAGGAAGAAGGTAAATGAACATGGCAGAAAAAAGAATATCTATCAAAGGCAAGGTTTCTATCGGTGCAACTGTTTCCTATCCCGATGACAGCAAAAAATATCCTACAATTGTGTTGATAATGGGTACGGGAGCGACTGATCGTGACGGAAATGAAAAAGGTTTCAGAACAGACCTGTATAAAAATCTTTCGGATATGTTCACAGAATTTGGATTTGTTACTGTCCGATACGACAAGCGGGGAACCTTTGAAACGGAGGGTGATTATAACACAGCAGGACTCAGCGACCTTGTTGATGATGCTGTTTCTGTAATTCGTTACACGAAATCGCTGCCCTATGTAGACGAAACAAGGCTCATTGTCTGCGGTCACAGCGAAGGTGCTATGATAGCCACTCTGCTTTCCGAAAAAGAAGATACGGCGGGGCTTTTGCTTTTGGGAGGAGCTGCGATTTCTATGAAGGACGCTCTGCTTTATCAAAATCACCTGGCGGCAGAGGAATTTTCAAAGAAAAAGGGATTGCTCGGAATGCTTCTCAGAAGTCAGACATCACAGGAAAAAACGGACGCAAAGGTTGAAGCTATGTTCCAAAAATGTGTTGATGCAAAAAAGGACAGAGTGTTCTTTGGCGGTACAATGCTTAATGCAAAGTGGGTAAAAGAACACGCTTCATATTCTTCGGAAGATTATGTTGCACTGCTTAAACAATACAGAAAACCCATTTTGTCCATCACGGGAACAGCAGATCTTTCCGCCGATCACAGACGGCTTTCCGTATTGTCCGAGATACCGAATGCAGAAAATTTTGCGCCTAATAACGTAAATCATATTTTGAGAGAAATTGACGATGACAACAGCATGATGACTGTAAAAAAGCAGTATGGCCGTTTGTCGGCGCAGCCTATCCATTCCGATACAGAACGGTGTATAAAGGATTGGCTTCAGCGGTTTATTGAATAGGGCTGAAATATTTCGAACAAAAATATACGCTCCTATATTTTGAGAGCGGATATTTTTTTTCAAGGTTTATGGGAATGCCCGAAATCGGCACTCCCATTTTTGCTAGTGGTTTAGTTGATTATCAGTAAAGTACTTGAACGATATAAACCGACGATGTTTGTGTTTGAAAATGTCCCAGGGTTGTTGACGGCGAAACAAGGGAAATATTTGAAAGATATGGTTGAGGACTTTAAAAAAATAGGCTATCATACAGAATGTCAGACTTTAAAGTCTGAGAATTTTGAAGTACTGCAGAATCGTCGTAGAGTGATACTGATAGGTTGGAAAAATGATTTGGTCAATTCAAGTCCGGTCAGCGGCATAATTCTTAAAACAAAAGATGCTCTTTGGAGTGTCTTTTGTTTTGACGTGAATACGCCTGCTTTATACAAAGTCAGGCGTATTTTTTAATACAGATTTTTTTATTATTGCTAATTCATGCTTACAGATATCTCTTTCTGCTCATTTAGTATAGATAAGAGTTCTTCAATTTGTTCGATTCTTTTTTCTTCAATAATGTCATAGACAAGTGTTGCAGCATGATTGTACTCATGGTTATAAAAAAACCTGAGGTACATATATCCGTTACAGATGTATGGATATAAGTCAAGTCCTTTGGAATTTTTTCTGTACTGAGGCATATTAGGGGATATCGTCTCCGGTGTGTCATCGTATTTGTAAAGCTCATCGGAAACCTCTCTGATGTCTGCGTTGATTCTGTTCTGGAATTCTTCGTTTTTTAGAAAGTTCAAAGTCTGTGCTGGCACCAAAATACAGGACAGTAACTGTGGTTCTGAAAGTTGAATGACCGGATTAAGGAGTTGTGAAATTTTCTGTTTCCCAATTGCGAAATTAAAAAAAATATGATACAATAAAATAGTCCGGTATAAAAGAAAGGAGCTACGTATGTACAGGATAATGCACAAGACCGAAATAATAGCATTAGCGGATGAAGAGAAAATAACTGAAATAATTAATAAAGTGCTATGTCCTCATTGTTTTACAGTAGGTATGCCTTTGTATATATGGCTGGACAACAGATGTGTGGATATGCACCGTTCCCATTCAAGAAAACTTTTTAAAGCGTTAAGACTTCGGAATTCAGAAAATACAGCAGAGCTTATATCTGTTGGACATGGTGTATCAATTACGGATAACTGGTGGATTCAGCGTGATGATGAAAATCTGGACTATAGTAGTCTGAAAAAATACAATGAGCAGATAGCGGATATTGCACTTCTCGGAGGTTCAGATTCTGATGATAGAAATACAAACGGATATCTTGAACTGGGAACAGTAGGCAGCTATGAAAAAGCCTGGCGTTTTGAAGGTGACTCCTGGTATATGTATAAGCAGGGCGGAATTCAGGAACTGTTAAGTGAATACTACTCATATCTGTTTCTGAAAGCAATGAATTTCAATGTGGCTGAATATGATATAAGGAGTGTTAAATCAGCTGAAACAGGCTTAAGTACAACATTCATGCTGTCAAAGGATTTTACAAATAATGCAGAGGTAGATTTTGAGCCGTTCTGCAATTATTTTAATGATAATGAGGATCCGGATTTCATTATACCACGATTACCTGAAAAACTTATAAAGCAGTATGTTATGACTGTATTTTATGATGCATTATTATTTAACGGAGACAGGCACAATCAGAATATAGGTGTACTCCGTGACAGTTCAACCGGTGGTATAATTGATCTGGCTCCGGGTTTTGATTATAATTTAGGGCTCATCGCTTCTGGTGTCCCAAGGATAAATAAAAGTACCGGAAATGTATTTACTGAAGGCATACTTGGAAATGAGACCTGCAGACGTATTTTAAAGGAAAACATCCCAGGCAAACAGAAGATTGCAGACGCAGTAAAATCTGCAACAGAAGGGGTTAAGTCTGCTTTGGGTCTGAATGATTTGAATTATTCTCTGATAGAAAACTATATTAAGGATACGTATGACTATATTTTCGAAAATATTCAACCCGAATTATTCACCAAGCATCAGAATGCCGTAAATAATTTCTGATTTTCAAAAAAACGAACTTCAAAAATCAAACTTAAGATATTTACCATAATAATACAGTACAAAGCGTACAGTTATCCCGTAAAATGATTTTTGATGAATTTTTCGATTTTCAAGATACTTTTCTACAGCTATTCGTTCAGCTGTATATAAAGTTGTTGAATATTGATAAACGTTTCAAT
>JBJFFR010000014.1:0-5069 GCA_051891935.1 Oscillospiraceae bacterium | reverse complement strand
AATGCTTTTTTGCATTGGGTTGCTACTCTTATATTGTACCAAATTGGAATTTGTCAAGACAAACCAAAGTGCTTGGCGATTATCTCACAGACTTCCTCTTTCGTATCTTTCTCTGTATCTTGCCGAACCACTGTGAAAAATCCGCTGTTGGCATATTCATCATAGTGCTTTTTGCTATTGATAAGTGCCAGTCCTTGTCTGTAATTTTCCATAACAGCTTCGGAATCTTCACAACTCTCTATTACATTGAGAATAAATTGTTTTTCAGGGTCACTTCTGTCAAAGAAGCGCTCTACACTTATAGACTGAGGTGAAAGCATAACAACCACATGATTATAATCTGATATTTCTTTTAGTATATCAATAGGAATATTAGTATCAACAATGACTTTCCTGTTCTGTGATATTGAAATGAGTTCTGCCACCTCGAACTCTGCTGATTCTTTTCCAACACTATAAATCCATCGTTCATACTCTTCGGGAGTACGAGTAACAAACTCTTTCCAATCGGTTAGATTCTTCATAAAGCAAATATCGGGTTGTGCATCATCTGTTGCTACAACATCCGATACATTTGAGTGATAGTTTTCTCCGCAGAAAACCATGTCATAACGGTCAGCAAGCATTTTTACTGTGGTTGATTTTCCTGCATAGGCTGTACCTGTAATAAAATAAACATTTTTGAGATAATGTTTTAAAATGTTGTTCTCAATTTTCATTTACTATCTCACTCCGCCAAATTTCGATTTGTCGAGCAGTTTTACTCCCCGATTTATTCCATTATAACACAACAAACCACAAATTACAAGCAAAGGAGTATTTGCAACAACATCTGAATTAACAAGTGCTTCAACTAAAGATAAAGTAACAGTAAAAACCATTGTTAATACTCATTCGCATGGTATTTATCTGCTTCATTCAGTAGATGAGATAAAGAAGATAGTTGGCGTTCCTTCACAGAAAGTTAAGAATATTCTGCAAAGATTATTCCGTAAGGGTAGCAAAACACAGTACAAGTTGTTCTCTTTGGAGAATAATGACTTCTACGCATTTATAATAAACAACGTCCACAATCTAAAAAATGAATTTAGAGAGATTGTAGCTGAAGAAAATGGACGTCAGATTGCATTTATGGATAATGCAAAAACTGCGACATTTAAAATTCCTGATATGGAGGTATATAAGTACGCTGCGGTGAAGGATATTCGTGTATTTGAGCATAATGCGTACAAAGAATACACAAGCGAGTTTGTAACCTCTATATCCAATATTCGCAGTACACCTGAAAGATTGTTTGAATACTATTGCGAAGAGAATAAGCAAGTTGAGTGGTATTACAAAAACGGCGATGTTGGTCAGCAATACTTATCGGTTGTTTACCAGGATGGTATTTCACATCAATGGCTTTTCTATCCAGATTACATTGTTAAGATGACAAATGGTGATGTATGGATAATTGAAACCAAGGGTGGAATGCAGAACGGTCATACCAAGAATATTGACCAGCAGGTTGCAAATAAGTTTAATGCGTTCAAAGAATATGCGAAAAAATATAATCTTAATTGGGGATTTGTCCGTGATATTGATGAAAAACTGTATATAAATAATACGGTTTATTCTGATGATATGTCGGGAGATAACTGGGTTGAGTTAAGCAAGCTATTCTAATATATGGAAAAATCATTGTATAGGATTTCGTTGACTTTGTAATTAATCATGATCTTTGGAATGAGTTTTGCTGGTTTTTTCACAAATATATATTCATTAAATTATGGCGGTCATTAAATCAATGGCCGCCTTTTTCTATGACTTTTGTAAATTTAGACAATAACAATAATTAAACATTGTCTATTATTATACTGTTACAATTCGAGAAATTTGAAGTTTTATAGTATAGTAGATATCCTTTATTTCGGGATATTTCCCAAGACCTTTCAGAACACACTTTACCTCAAAGCCCTCTTCTTCAAGCTTATTTTTCCAGCTGTCGGGCTCATCTCCCGCCATATCGTTTGATGCGTGGTCTCCCGCAACAAGCATAAGGGGCATCAGGGTCACTGCCGATATCCCGTCTGCTTTCAGCGAATCAATAACATCATCTATTGTCGGTTTAGCTTCAACGGTGGCAGTATAAATATTTTTATAGCCCGACTTTCTGCATATCTCATCAACAAGAGTGTAAATTTCATTTGCACGGTGTTCTGTGCCGTGTCCCATAAGGATAACCGTCTCATCGGGATATTTTTCTGCAATGATACTGCAAATTTTCTCAATATCACGTTTATCATCAAGCAGCGGTGCACCAATTGAAAGCACTGAAAAATCGCCCTTATGATTTTCCGCCGATGCGCATATTTTTTCATACTCAATACCCGGTATCAGATGTGTTGGCTGGATAATGACCTCATCGTAACCCTCATTTTTCAGCCTTTCAAGCATAGTATCAAGGTCATCAAAAATGATTTCCTTTTTCGCAAGTGCCGAACGGACCATTCCGCTTGTGATAACGGTGAATACATCATAATCCGCAAAATCCTCTTTGAACCTTTTCTGCAAAGCAAGCACCGAGTTATCAAGTGCATTTGTGTAGCTTGTTCCGAATGACGCTTCAATAATTGCCTTTTTCATCAAATTCCTCATTTCCTAATAAATAAAAAAACATTATCCGAACCAATGTCCGAATAATGTTTAACGTCTTATTTCACTTAATTGATGATATGTCACGCAAACAAAGCCCTTGACCGATGATAAATTTTTCGGTCAAAAGCAGAGTAATACCAATAACCGATAAAAAAGTCTTTTATCAGTTTTGGCATAACACAAATAAAGCCGTTAAAAACAGCCTTTTTTGCATATCACATCATCATTTACGTTCCGGAGTTCCGCAGACTATAAACAACACCCGATCATGGGAAGAACACAGGCAAGTATTCCGACTTATTGCCCGCCGAAAAACGGCTCACATACGCCTTCCCGGGATAATTTCCCAGTGACTGACATTACATCTTGTATGCTTTAAGACAAAATACGGCAACGGCCTTGCTCAGGATTCGCACCTGATTCCTTATTAGGCTCGGCAGATAATTTTCTTATCTGTTTTGCACCTGTGTTCCGATAATTATTCAAATATAATAAGAGTTTAGCATATATTACATATAATGTCAAGATTTTTCTGTACGGGTGCCGAAAAATCTGCCAAAGAAAAGCTGTCTTTACTTCAAAGCAGATATGTCCCACATTTTCGCATTGTTATTTCGCCTATTTTTATCGCATTATGCCGAATTATTTATGTTAAATCCTACGATTATTGACAAGGCACTGCAAAGAATATTGACGACGAAAGCTGTAGGGTGTATAATTGGTAGTACCAATTATTATGAGGTGATCTCTTGAAATACTTAAAACAATTCGGACTGATACTTTTGGTGTCATTTATCGGGGAGCTTATGAATATGTTTATCCCTCTTCCCGTTCCTGCAAGCATATGGGGACTGGTGATAATGTATCTGTGCCTGCATCTTAAAGTGATAAAGCTTGATGATGTCCACGATACGGCAAAGCTGATGATAGAGATAATGCCCGTTATGTTCGTTCCTGCCGCTGTGGGTCTTATCGAGTCTTGGGGCGATATAAAATCAAATATATTGGTTTATTTTGTAATAACACTTATCTCAACTGTGGCTGTTATGGCTGTGTCGGGCTGTGTCACCCAGCTTGTTATCAGAACTGAAAGGAAGAAAAAGGGCAATGAATGATATATTTGAAACATCGGTATTTTTCGGGGCAGTCATAAGCCTGCTGTGCTACGGTCTCGGAGTGGTTCTTCACAACAAGACAAAGCTTGCGGTCATAAATCCCCTTCTTATCGCCATAATTGCAGTCATAGCGATACTTGCTTTCGGCGGCATCGAATACGAAACATACAACAGCGGTGCAAAATATATAAGCTACCTCCTGACCCCTGCCACCGTATGCCTTGCCGTTCCTCTTTATGAACAAACTCAGCTTCTGAAAAAGAATCTCAAAGCCGTTGCGGCAGGGATCGTCTCGGGTGTGCTCACGTCGCTTTTGTGCATAACAGTGCTTGCGGTCATATTAGGTCTGAGCCACGAGGAATTTGTGACATTCTTACCCAAATCCATCACCACGGCTATCGGAATGGGCGTGTCGGAGGAGCTTGGGGGCTTTGTAAACCTGACTGTGGTTGTTATAATAATCACAGGAATTCTGGGAAATGTTATCGGCAAATTTGTATGCAGGATATTTAAAATAACCGAGCCCGTTGCAGTGGGCATCGCATTCGGTTCATCATCACACGCCATAGGCACCGCAAAGGCAATGGAAATAGGCGAGGTCGAGGGCGCAATGAGCAGTCTTTCCATTGTTGTATCGGGTGTGCTGACAGTTATCGGCGCATCGCTTTTTTCAAACATAATGTAAGGAGACTGTATGGCAGAGCAATATGACAAGGTAATCGAATATATATCGGGACTGATAAGCTCGGGCGAGCTGGAAAGCGGTTCAAGACTCCCTGCCGAAAGGGCCATATCGGAGGAATTGTCAGTCAGCAGAAATTCCGCCCGTGAAGCCCTGCACACCCTTGAACATATGGGTATTATGAAAAGCGTCCACGGTTCGGGAAATTATCTTTCGGATAATATGTCTGCGGGAATGTCTGAAATGTTCCGCTTTATGCTGCTTTTAAAGCAGGTCTCAAAAGATGATGTCCGCAGATTCAGATGCGATATGGAAAAGATGATATGCCGCAACATAATTGCATCGGGCAGGACTGATCTTGACCGCATTGAAAGGATATTTGACTTAGATTGTTCCGAAGCGGAACGGGACAGGCTGTTTCACTATGAGCTTGTTTACACCGAGGGCAACAAGCTGTGGATATGCCTTATGGAAGCCATAAGCGATGTTTACCGTGAATGGATAACCGATGTTCTTGAAGCGTCTGATGAAAACCGAAAGAACACACTCCACAAGCTCCACAGAGCTATTCTCGATGCACTGAGATCGGGCGATATGGAGCGCTGTGAAGAGGCTATAGACAAGCATTATAA
>JBJFFR010000013.1:2535-5071 GCA_051891935.1 Oscillospiraceae bacterium | reverse complement strand
CAGATTGCAGACAGTATAATGGATAAAACAGAGGAGATACACATTCTTCAGGTCATCAGAGATGCACTTACGGAAGAACGTGTCGTGCCGTATTTTCAAGGGATCTATGACAATGACGAAAAGCGTTTCGGGCTGTACGAATCGCTTATGAGAATATCCGATAAAAGCGGTAAGATATACTTTCCAAATCAGTTTCTGCCCGTTGCAAAGAAGTATGATCTTTACGAGCTGTTATCTGTTTCTATGGTGAAAAAAGTAATGAAAATGTTTATTGACAGCGATGTAAAGGTTACTGTAAATCTCAATGTCCGAGATATTTATGACCGTGAAATGATAAAGGTCATTTTCCAATATCTTAACAAAGCCGCTCACCCAGAGAATTTTATTTTCGAGCTTGTTGAATCAGAGGAAGTCACCGATTATCAGTACATAAAGGAATTTGCAGACAGGATCCACGAAAAGAAAGCAAAAATTGCCATTGACGATTTCGGCAGCGGATTTTCAAATCTTATGCACATTATCCGCATTGACGCAGATTTTCTGAAAATTGACGGCGAAATAATCCGCTCTATTTGCGATGATGAAAAATGTCTGCAGTTTGTGGGGATAATCACCAGCTGGTGCAGCAATCAGCAAAAGCAGGTAATTGCCGAATTTGTTGAAAATGAAAAGATACAGGGAATTATTGAAGAAATGGGCATCAGATACTCACAGGGCTATTATTTTTCAAAGCCGCAGCCGTGGAAAACGGTATGATCTCAATATCGGTTTTTAAACATTCACCCGGCAATAAGGAGATATTTTATGCGACTAAGCGAAAATCTATGGGGATATTCCGATGCTTCACGATTGCCCGACCTTTATCAGTACAGCGGAGAACCGGTAAATCCCAAACTGAGAGAATACATATTTGAGGGCGAACTTTGCGAATTTACTGATGATATGCGTGCAGCTCTAAAAAAACTCACTTTAAATGCCCGCATTGGTAATATTATAGTTATTATTCTGTCAGTTATTTTTATCATATATACTGCCGTTGCTTTTATTCAAAGTGAAAATGAAACATCACTTTTTATGTTTATGATAATAGGTGTGCTTGTGTTGGTAATAACCTTGTTTGCGTGCAGAGAATATGAAAACAATGAAGCTGTCAAAGCGGCAAACAGAGGAGAAGTGCAGTGCTTCAGATATACGTTTTACGGAATAAACCGATATGAAATATCAGACTCTGATGAAGGTGTGACCACATATTATTTTGCCAAGCTAAACGATTTTCTGGTAAAAGTATCCTCGGACGAAAGACTTCCGAATAAGGTAGTCGGTCTTGTGATAAACATAAAGGGAACAGACCATTTTTATCTTCTGATATAACAAAGGGGTATAGTATGGATAGAATGATAAATGACAATCATGTTTCGGACATAACCCAAAAACCTGAGCTGTATCAGATGAATAACTCGCCTTTAAATCCAAGCGTTGAAAAATATATTCTCAAGGCAAAGACCTGTACTATGGACGAAAGACTTTATAATGCGTTCTGTTCAAGCATAAACAAAACTACAAGTCTTAGTGATATATTATCGGTACTTCTTAAGGTGTTTGGAATACTGTCGTTTGTTTCTGTGAGCATTCCGCTGATAAGTATCGTTATTCTTATAATTGGAATGATACGCTTCCCTGACAACAGTTATCCGGCAGCCTTGCTTATTCCTATATTTATCGCACTCGGAACCGTTGGAACAGGACTTGCTCTTATAAAGGTCTCCGCCAAAATGAAAGAGCAGCATAATTCATTCACTGACGCCATGAACAGCGCAAAACCACGTTTTTCGGAGTGTTATGTGTATAAACGCCGTCAGATATACCGATACGCTTATGATGGCATTGATTCAACGGAGTACAGATATTTTATTGACCTACGGGATTTTTATGTTGAGCTTCCCAACCCCTCCGAAAAATGGGAGCGTGCGGAATATGTTTATGCAGTGATAATAAATATTAACGGTAAGGATATGTTTTTCCTGTTTAATGATGTGGAATAAAAATAAGGAGAGATTGAATGAATTTTTTCAGCCAAAGCGGACCGGAGATTGTTAATAAGACAGAGGAGCCCGCATTTTGTCAGTCAGACGGATGTAAAGTGAACCCCCGTCTGAGGAATTATATTATGAGGGGCGAACCTTGCGAATATGATACACGTCTCAGAAATTCCTTTGAAAGCCGCACAAAAGAAAGCAATGTCAAGGTTATCTTGATGATCGTTGGATTTATTTTACTTGCACTAAAAGTAATATTATCTGTCTTTAATGACACGCTGAAAGGCCCTTTAATTCTGTGGCTTATTTTCCTTGCAGGCTTTCTTGCGTATATTATTTACTGCATTCATCGGAACAAAATCAATATGCTCGCACTTAATGCTGCAAAAATAGGAGATATTCAGTGCTTCAGATACAAAGTTCGTCGTTTTCTGAAATGCCATGTGGACTGCAGCGACAAGTCGGACTATTATTATGCGGATTTTGACGATTTCTGCGTA
>JBJFFR010000013.1:0-2435 GCA_051891935.1 Oscillospiraceae bacterium | reverse complement strand
TGAACAAAAGGTATATCAGCCTTGAGTGCCGATTTACAATCACCGTCGGTATCGCCAACATAAACTGCGCTTTTGCAGCTATACTTCTTCATAAGAAGCCGGATTGTCATACTCTTTTGTAATCCGGTGTCGCCCCAGCACGCATATCCAGAAAAGTATTTACCAAAACCGCTGAATTTCAGAAACGCTTCAATGTATCCCTGCTGGCAATTGCTTACAATAAACAGTCTGTGATTCTCGGCAAGCAGCTTCAGCGTTTCCTCCTCACCGCTGTAAATTGTTCCGCCATGTTCGGCAACATATTCATTCTCAAAAGCCATACATTTTCTCAGCATATTTATCTGACTTTTTTCGGAAAGAGTAGGAAAGAAATGACGTGCAAGCTCGTCCATAGGCATTCCCATGGTATTCCGAAGTTCATCTCCTGAGATATAGATCTCGTCCATTCGTGGAATATTAAGCTCATCTATAACCGTATTCCATGACATAGCCACGTTATCTGCGCTGTCCCAAAGAGTTCCGTCAAGGTCGAAAATTATACTTTCTGCATTTATCTTATTCATACATTTCCTCGCTATTACTATCAAGTTTATTTTTCAAAAGCTGAATCCCTGTCAATATATTTTGTGTATACGTCATGGCATATTCAACTGTTCTGTCGACGGAAGCAGCGGAGCGATTTATTGCTGCAAAAACGCTGTTCCAGTCCGTTGTTCCGTTTCCTATGGGAAGATGACTGTCGGTGGTTCCGTCATTATCGTGAAAATGAAAGCCTGCTATCCTATATCCCAGCGTGTCAATAAGTGCGGGAATATCCCAGCCGTTGGCGTGGGCGTGTCCCGTATCTATAAGGAATTCAAGACGGGGATCTTCGGCAAGTGCTATGAAATCTCCGTAATCTGCCACAAGGCTGTTGTTATATCCGAAGCCTACGTTTTCCACAGCAATTCGCAGATCGTATTCCTTGGCTAAATCAGCGGTCATAGCCATACGCTCGGGCAGCAGCTTTTTCTGTAAAGCGATCTCTTCCGCAGTTCTGGGGGCAAGACTGTTTGTGTGGATAACCACATATTCCGCACCCAGAGCTTGTGCCAGCTCAAAGCAAGCTTTATGCTTGTCGATAGTATATTCAAAATCAAGCGAGCCATCGGGAGAAAGCATACAGCAGCCCTCCATAGGACAGTGCATACCAAGCTTTATTCCGTGCAGAAATTTCTTGTAGTATTTCGCCTCATGAAACGGAATGTTGTCATAAAAAAGCTCAAAGCCTGTATCGTTTATGTTTCTTATCCACAGTTCACCGGTAAATTCAATAAGCTTTTTTCCGCCGAGAGGATATGTGCTGATATAATACATAGCCGCCCTCCTCTTATTTGATTCCCGATGTCGCAAAGCTCTGCATAAACTGCTTCTGGAAGATAATAAATATCACAAGCAGAGGAAGTACAACTATCAGAGTTGCCGCACAGGTTGCGCTCCAGTTTGCGCCTGTTTCCGCTGCCATTGCGAATATGGCAAGTCCCAGAGTAAGGGGTCTGTTTTCTTCGGAATTTATCATTACCAGCGGCCACAGGAAATTGTTCCACTGATATGAAGCGGAAACAAGTCCGAATGCGATATATACGGGCTTTAACAGCGGCACATAAATGGTTGTGATGATACGCATCATTCCGCATCCGTCTATCTTTGCAGCTTCTTCAAGTTCATATGGAATAGTTTTTACAGTCTGACGCATCATGAGTATTCCCATAGCCGAAGCAAAAAACGGAAGTATCACGCCTATCCTTGTATCGGCAAGTCCAAGTCTGCTGATAAATTTGTAATTAGGCATAATAAGCACATCGGCAGAAACCATCATCTGCGTTAGAAACAGCATAAAAAGAAAATTTTTGCCGTAAAAATCAATTCTCGCAAAGGCATATCCCGCAAGAGTTATGGAAATAAACTGAACTAAAAGCACCGCTGCCACCATAATTATTGTATTGAAATAATACTGTCCGAAGGGTGCTGCGTTAAGAATACTTTTTATGTTATCGAGAGTGGGTGCCGAAGGCTTAAACAATTGCAGTGCATCGGAGGACGGAACAAGTGCTGTCCTTATCAGCCATATAAGCGGAACAAGAGTGACAATTGCAAATATGAACATCACTATATATGAAACCACCAAAAAAGGTGTTATCTCGTATTTTTTAATTTTGGACTGCCTGCTCTCCTCACGTTTTATCTCTGCACGTTCGGCGATGCTCTGTATGATCGGTTTTGATACAGCTTTTTCGTTTATCATAATATCCACCTTCCTTTTATCAGCTGTAATATGTGTTTTTATCCTGAGTAAAGAACTGTACACCTGTAATGACAAGCAGCATTGCCACAAGAACTACCGTCATTGCAGAAGCACGTCCTGCGTCCCAGAAATCAAAGCCTGTCTGGAAAAT
>JBJFFR010000012.1:0-5083 GCA_051891935.1 Oscillospiraceae bacterium | reverse complement strand
CGCCCTCTGGACACCTGACGAGCTGTGCCCAGCTCGACCGGCTGCTTGGCTTCGCAGTTAACAACAAGTTATATCTTCTTTATCTTCGCAAAGTTCGCCATAAGCTTCTTTGTTCCGACTTTGTCAAATGCAATTTCCAGCATTGCGTCGTTTGAGATCTTCTTTACCGAAATAACCGTTCCTTCTCCGAAAAGATTATGCGATACTCTTTCTCCGACGCTGAAATCGGCTTCGGTCTTCTGCGCTTTTTTGAGCTGCTGATTTACGATCTGGCTCTTTAAGTCGTATGTCGGCGAAGCTACGATGAAGTTATCGTCCTCGTTCTCATTGTCACGGTTATGTACCGTGCTGTCGATCCGTTCAACGTATTCGGAAGGTATTTCCTTGACAAAGCGTGAAACGGTGTTCATCGTGGTCGAGCCGTACATCATTCTTCTTACTGCGTGAGAAATGTAAAGCTTGCGCTTTGCACGGGTGATAGCAACATAGGCAAGGCGGCGTTCTTCCTCGAGGTCTTCAAGTGTATCAAGACTTCTCTTGCTCGGGAAAATGCCCTCTTCCGCACCGACGATAAATACTGTTTCAAACTCAAGACCCTTTGCGGAGTGGACGGTCATAAGGTTTACTGCGTCCGTTGTTGTATCCATTCTGTCGGCGTCGGTGAAAAGCGATATCTCTTCAAGGAATTCGGAGAGCGTAGGCTCTTCATCTTCGCCCTTGCTGTCTATATAATTCTGTATATTTGATTTGAGTTCGGCGATATTTTCAAGCTTTCCCGTGCCTTCTTCGCCGAGCGAACGCATATAGTCGCCGTAGCCCGTAACGTCAAGCACCTCGTCAACAAGCCGGTCGAGCGGCTCATTTTCGGCAAATTCCGCAAGATGCTCAAACATTGCCGCAGCCTTTTTGAGCGGAGCGACCTTCTTTCCGAGCATCGGATAGCTGTCAACATTCTGCATAATGCTTATCGGCGAAACAGCAAGATCGTCCGATATCTGCTCTATCATTGAAACGGTAGCGTCGCCGATACCACGCTTCGGCTCGTTGATTATGCGCTTGAAGCGGAGCATATCCATATTGTTATTGATAACGGAAAGATATGCGATCATGTCACGGATCTCCTTGCGGTCGTAGAATCGCAGGCCGCCGATAACACGATAGGGGATGCCTTTCATCGTAAATACACGTTCAAGTGCGTTCGACTGCGCATTTGTGCGGTATAAAACGGCAAAATCGCGAAACTCCCTGCCATTCTTGTTCTGTTCCGTAACGGTATCTGCAACAAATTCCGCTTCGCTGTGTTCATCCATGGCCTTGAAAAGAGTGATCTTGTCGCCGTCGCCGATATCAGTCCAGAGCTTCTTGTCGTTTCTGCTGCTGTTGTTCGCAATAACGGCATTAGCAGCGTTAAGAATATTCTGGGTCGAGCGGTAGTTCTGTTCAAGTCTTATAACGACAGCTCCGCCGAACTGTTCCTCAAATTTGAGAATGTTTTCAATAGTCGCACCGCGGAATTTGTAGATAGACTGGTCGTCGTCACCGACAACGCAGAGGTTTCCGAACTTTTCCGAAAGCAGCGTTACAAGTCGGAGCTGTGCATAGTTCGTATCCTGATACTCGTCAACCATTATATAGCGGTAGCGGTTACTGTAATGATCGAGAACATCGCCAAATTCGGTGAAAAGACGAACGGTAAGACAGATTATGTCGTCAAAATCGACCGCATTTGCAGCAACGAGCTTCTTCTGATAAGCTGTGTAAAGCCTTGAAATGCCAAGCTTGTAGTAGTCGCCGTTTGTCTGCTCGGCGTAAAGCTCGGGGGTGAGAAGATTGTCCTTTGCGTGTGAAATTGCAGCAAGAACAGCCTTTGGATTGAAGATCTTGTCGGACATATCGAGCGTTTCATAGCAGGATTTGAGCAGACGAAGACTGTCATCGCTGTCGTAAATTGCAAAATCAGAGCCGTATCCGAGATGCTCGATCTCACGGCGCAGGATCCTTACGCAAACGGAGTGGAAGGTAGCCGCCGTGATGTTGTTTGCGTTCTCTCCGAGCATCGTTTCAAGACGTTCTTTAAGCTCGCCTGCAGCCTTGTTCGTGAAGGTGATCGCCATGATCTTCCACGGGTCAACAGGGTTCACGGCAGCGATCTCTTTGAGCCGCTGAACGGTGATATCGTCCTTTTCGCCGTTGTAAGCTTCAAGGAAGGCAACATCATCCTCATTTGCCGAAGCAGGAACGTTCATATCGTTGTAAGCCGAGCCGAAATTGACCATGTTTGCGATCCTGTTTACAAGAACAGAGGTCTTTCCGCTTCCTGCGCCTGCCAAAATAAGCACAGGTCCCTCGGTCGTGAAAACAGCTTTTTTCTGCATATCGTTAAGCCTTGCAAAGTACATTTCAAGGGCGTGTTTTCTTGCATTGATAAACTCATCTCTGACTGACATTTTTATCCTCCGAATAAGCGGGAACGAAGCCTTTCCCGAAATAAGTAATTACAAAATTTATTATATCACAACCTTATCACAAACGGAAGTAATTCTTTTAGATTTTTACATATTGATAATATTTTGGAAATAAAATTTCTGTGCTGTAATTACTGCTTTGTTAAAAAACGCTGCGCAGGCTGTTTTCTTCTTCACATATTTTTTTGAAACCTTTGTGAAATTTGCACAAAAAAGTTCACAAAAGATTTTTGGTAAATTTATATACATTTATAGACAAATCAAAAGTAATGTTGTATAATATAGATAAATTGAGTGCCGAAAGGTGATCTCAAATAATCCGTCATAAGAAAAACAGAAAAGCAAGTTCAATAGAATGACGCTTTTCAAATAAAAAAATAAAAGGAGTGTTTTTACAATGGCAAACAGATTTATACTCAACGAAACATCTTACCACGGTTCGGGCGCTATCAACGCTATCGCTGACGAAGCGAAGAGCAGAGGCTTCAAAAAGGCTCTCGTATGCTCCGACCCAGATCTTATCAAGTTCGGCGTTACAAAGAAAGTAACAGACGTTCTCGACGCTGCAGGACTTGCTTATACACTCTATTCCGAGATCAAGCCTAATCCTACTATTGAAAATGTTCAGTCGGGCGTTGCAGCTTTCAAGGCAGCAGAGGCTGATTACCTCATCGCTATCGGCGGCGGTTCTTCAATGGATACTGCAAAGGCTATCGGCATCATCATCGCAAACCCCGAGTTCGCAGATGTTGTAAGCCTTGAAGGCGTTGCAGATACAAAGAACAAGTCAGTTCCTATCCTCGCAGTTCCTACAACAGCAGGTACAGCTGCAGAGGTTACTA
The DNA here is from genome assembly GCA_051891935.1 of Oscillospiraceae bacterium. Taxonomy (GTDB): domain Bacteria; phylum Bacillota; class Clostridia; order Oscillospirales; family Ruminococcaceae; genus UMGS363. The sequence goes on along the minus strand of JBJFFR010000012.1, from coordinate 1,776 downwards.
TCAACTATGTTATCACAGACGCAGCAAAGAACAGAAAGATGGTTTGCGTTGACCCTCACGATATCCCCGTTGTTGCATTCGTTGACCCCGATATGATGTCCTCAATGCCGAAGGGACTCACCGCTGCAACAGGTATGGACGCTCTCACACACGCTATCGAGGGCTACATCACAAAGGGCGCATGGGAGCTTTCCGATATGTTCCACCTCAAGGCAATTGAGATCATCTCCAGAAGCCTCCGCGGTGCAGTTGACAATACCGCAGAGGGCAGAAAGGATATGGCTCTCGGTCAGTACGTTGCAGGTATGGGCTTCTCCAACGTTGGCCTTGGCATCGTTCACTCAATGGCTCACCCCCTCGGCGCTCTCTATGATACACCGCACGGCGTTGCAAATGCTATCATCCTTCCGACAGTTATGGAATACAACGCTCCCGCAACAGGCGAAAAGTACCGTGAGATCGCAAGAGCTATGGGCGTAAAGGGCGTTGACGATATGTCGCAGGAGGAATACAGAAAGGCTGCTATCGACGCAGTTAAGCAGCTTTCAAAGGATGTTGGAATCCCTGCCGACCTCAAGAACATCGTTAAGCCGGAGGATATTCCGTTCCTTGCACAGTCCGCTTACGATGACGCTTGCCGTCCCGGCAACCCGAGAGATACATCTGTTGAAGAGATCACAGAGCTTTACAAATCTCTCCTTTGATTTTATTAAAAATACCACGCAGTCCGAGCTTTTACAGTTCGGGCTGCTGATTCTTTTTATAGGTGTAGGTAACTATAAATGAAATTCAGATTGACCTTAGATTTTGATGAACTTAACTATGCGCAGATAATCAGAGCCATTCTTCCGTATGTTAATAAGGGAGATATACCTCTTCCGCCTGCGGTGCTGGACGCTGCCGAAGCTCCGGGAGTGCTTGAAAACTTTCTTCGTTTTATTCCGCAGGAGCAGCAGGACAAGCTTGTTCTTTCACTTTTTGAGAAAAACAAGGACAGACTTGTCAATGCAGCGGTTCGTTTAGCCGATAAAAACGGAGTTGATACATCAATTTCTGACATAAAGCTTGAAGAATACCTGTAAAACTATAAAGCTTTACAGTATAGATTTTTCACGCAGATACGTCATTTGCGCAAAATCATACATACAATAATTTTGATAAAGCTGTAAAGTAAAGCTCTTTACAGCGATTTTGGAGAATAATCTATGAATGAAACGATAAAAACGCTTACAACAAGAAGAAGTGTGCGCTCCTATAAGGATACACAAATCCCCGATGAGGTTCTTAAAGAGATACTTACAGCAGGCGAGTATGCACCGAGCGGAAAGAACAGGATGCCGACAGTAATGGTTGTCGTCAAGGATAAGGAAACAATAGCAATGCTTTCAAAGCTCAATGCGCAGATAATGGGAAATGACATTGACCCCTTTTACGGTGCGCCGACCGTTGTTATTGTGTTCTCGGACAGCACCGTAAACACATACCTTGAAGACGGCAGCCTTGTTATGGGAAACCTTATGAACGCAGCCGCTTCGCTCGGAGTAGCGTCCTGCTGGATACACCGAGCAAGAGAAACCTTCCAAACGGACGAGGGTAAGGTTCTTATGAAAAAATGGGGACTGGACGAAAAGTATGTCGGCATCGGAAACTGTATTTTAGGCTATGCGGAAGGTGAGATTCGTCAGCCTATTCCGAGAAAAGACGGGTTTGTGATTTATGATTAATACTAATAACCATTTAACCTATGGATAAAATACGGCGGCTATAATACGCCCA
>JBJFFR010000011.1:0-5148 GCA_051891935.1 Oscillospiraceae bacterium | reverse complement strand
CCAAGGTAAACAAGTTTACCTAACTTGGATTATTCTATCTGTCGGCTTTGTCTATGGAACGATTTGGAATTATAGCAAGACATAAAAATAGACTGACAAAAGGAGGCGAGGGCAAAGCTTGAAGAGTTAGGAACGAACCCGCAGGCAGGCTTGCCGCCTGTCAAGGGTGAGTGACAACACTATTCAAGCTTTGAACCGCCGAACTTGTCAGGATATTTTGGTGGATTGCTATAGTATAAAACTGTTTTAGATAAATATAGCACAACAGGAATTTTTTGTCAAGAATACACTCCAATTTGTTTATAGATAGCCATAATATACTATTTGTAAACAAAATCACCCTAAAAACGAAGTTCCCCCTGCCCGAAAGCAGAGGGAACAATTCCGTTTTGTATATCTTTATTTTTCTTTACAAATTATAAAAACTTCAAGTAATATTACAGAACGTAAATATTAACCTGCTTTGCGCCCCACTGACAGCTTGCATCGTAGCTTTCCATGAAAAGGTCAACAAGGATGCGTCCGTCAAGAAGTGCCGTACCTGTATCGGCTGCGACAGCGTAGCCGTAAACATACTTGCCGTCCGTCGAAACAATGTAAAGCTCTGTGCCGTAAGGGATTATCGAGGGGTCAACCGCAACATATCCGACCTTGACCTGTCTGCCCGAAGCGGTCTTTGCGGTAGGCTTTGCACTGTATGCACAGGATTTACCGGTAAGAACCTTTGAATAGGATGTCGGGACGCCGTTTTCGTCAAGTGTAAGATAATCGGGAACATCGAGCTGTGAGATGCTCATTGCGGCGATCGGATTTACCTCGGCTGTGCCCTGTACGATCACCTCATCAACAGGCTCTTCGGTAATCTCGGTGCTTACAACGTCCGAGCTTGCGAGCTTTCCGTCGACGTAGGTGTGGCAGATAGTCTTTGCAAGCTCGCCCTCTTCGCCGTCAACAAGTACCTTTGAATAACCGATAACGTAGTTGTCATCTTCCTTGTATTCGGTAGCATAATCGATGGATTCAAGCTTGACTTCCGTAACATAGTCGACACGGTTGATAATAATATTGGTGTTTGCGTTGAGCGGTTCGGAAAGTCCGACATTGATAAGGTCGTCATCGCCGACCTCTATGCCTGCTGCGTCGATCGCATCAGCAACGCTGCCCTTTGCTCTTACAACATAATTGTTTCCGTCAGCGAAGATTTTCACCCTGCAGAACGGATGAGGATTCACCGTAACTGTTTCCCTTCCTCTGCGCTCTGCATTCACGATATCAGCTTCAAAAACAGGTTCATTGGAAGAGGATCTGACGGCCGAAATAATAACCAGCAGAAGAATAACAATCCCGGCTGCAGCAGCAGTAGCAACAGAAACAAGCTTATGTTTTTTTACATCCTGCAAGCTTTTTAACGGTAGTTTAATAGGTCTGCTCATAAAATCTCCTTTTTCAATTGCTTTAAATTAGTTTGGGATAGAGTTTTGTCCGTGTAAACGGATACACCTGTAACCCTTTTGTAATCTTTAAGCGACTTTAGCTATTATAAATTCAAAATAGCCGTTTGTCAAATTTATTTAAGCCCCTTTTTTGTCTATTATGCACAAAACGGGCTATTTTATCTCCGTCAAACGTCCACGGTACAAGCCGAAATAAGAGGAATTATGGAAAATCATTCCAAAAAGCTTTATGCAAACTCTCTAAACCTGCTTTACGCAAAATCAATGTAATGCTAAATTATGGATAACTTTCCAAAATCTGTAATATAAGTCGACAAAAAACAACCGAATATTTATAATTTTTCAAACCGTTTTGTGACATCTTACAAATTTCGTTCTTATTACTATGCTATATTAGTCAAAAGGTAAAATCGGCTTTTTGTTCCGAGATCGCCTTGAAATACCGAAAAAATGCAGTGCCAAAGCGGTTTCAGGCAGTTTTTGCGACACAAAAATGCAGTGATTATTACACGAAGGCTTACACATCGAGCAGAGAAAACAATACCGCACATCCTGTCTTCCGTCACAGAACGATTTATCAGAATATAGACTTTAGGAGCGCAAAATTATATACAAAATATCGTTTTAAAATACGTTCTGCTTTGTCGTTTATTGAAAAACCTTGTCAAAAATTATGAACTTTTTGGCTTTTTGGTTGACAGATTTGCAATTCAATACTATAATTTATATTGGTATATTGTTATCCGCAGCACATCCTGCCAAATTGATCAAACAGAGGGTTTTAAATGCTTGAACTATTGAAAGAACTGAAAAAAGACGCTGAAAATACCGACAGCCGCACCATAAGTCTTATAACGATCGCAGTCGGTTTCATAAGTCTTTTTATGTGTACTATTAATATAATAACTCATTCCACGCTGATGGTGTACATAACGGGTGCTATCGGCGCATGGTGCCTTATCAATTTTTTTCTGTACAAAAAGACGAACAGCTTTGCTATGCTCTGCGTTAATACGCTTACAGCTATAAGCTTGATGATGATGTTTTTTGTAATATCGGGAGGAAAGGACGGCTTCAGCATTGTCTGGACTCTGCTCGTTCCTCCGATGGGGATCTTCTTCTACAAGCTCCTTTACGGCGGAGGCTTCAGCATCCTGCTCGGCGTATTTATAGCTGTATATATGTGGTCGCCGCTCCACGAGCTCGGCTATGCTTACTCCGAAACATATCTTCTGCGCTTCCCGATGATTTATTTCTTTGAAGCTGCGATATGTATCTACATAAACTACACTATTTTCCAGTCGAGAAAGAACCAGAGCGATCTGCTTGATATGACTCGTCAGGCAAACAGCGCAAAGGGCGACTTTCTTGCAAACATGAGCCACGAGATCCGCACACCGATGAATGCGATCGTCGGAATGTGCGAGCTTATCCTGCGTGAAAACGACATAAGCGACACGGTAAGAGATTACTGCTTCAACATCCAGAACTCGGGCAGAAGTCTGCTTGCGATCATCAACGATATCCTCGATTTTTCCAAGATCGAATCGGGAAAAATGGAATTCATCGCCGAGGAATTCAACTTTGCGTCAACTCTCAACGACGTTATAAATATGGCGCTCACCCGAAAGGGCGACAAGCCGATAGAGATCATCGTCAAATGCGACCCCGATCTTCCCACAGGTCTTGTCGGCGATGAGCTCCGCATCCGTCAGATAATCATTAACCTTGTGACCAATGCGATAAAATTCACCCAGCAGGGCTGCGTTATCATCCGTGTTTCGCAGACAAGACACGATTACGGCATAAACCTTTCCGTTTCCGTGACCGATACGGGAATGGGAATTTCACCCGACGGTCTGGAGAAGCTTTTCAACAGCTTCCAGCAGATCGACACGAAAAAGAATCGTTCCGTCGAGGGAACAGGACTCGGACTTGCTATCTCAAGAAAGCTTGTATCGGCTATGGGCGGATTCATCAATGTTTCGAGCGAGGCCGGCGTCGGTTCGGAGTTCCGTTTCGTTGTTCCGCTCAAGGTTTCGGACAGCAAGCCTTTCATCTCCGTGAAGGATCCCGAAAAGATCCATGCCGCATTCTTCATCAATATGGAAAAGCATATTACTCCGAGAGTATCGGAGGAATACTACTCCCTCATCTCGGAGCTTCGTACAGAGCTGAGCGCCGACTTTGAGCTTTTCGACTCACTTCAGACGCTTCAGATCGCTGTTTCGGAGAAAAAATACACCCATATTTTCATCGGCAGAGAAGAATATATCGAATCACGTTCCTTCTTTGACGGCTTATCCGACAGCACTCAGATCGTCCTTGTTCAGGACCGCATCAATTCGATAGAGATACCGCCGAAGATGAAGTGCATCTTCAAGCCTTTCTATGCAATAACCGCTGCGGCTGTATTCAATAACGAAAGGCCGTCTGCGATCATAAACGAACGCAGAAATTCCTCCATACGCTTTGTTGCGCCGAAGGCAAGAGTTCTTGTCGTTGACGATAACATCATAAATCTGAAGGTCGCTGTCGGACTTATGCGTCCGTACTGTATGCAGGTGCTCACGGTCGAAAGCGGCAGAGCTGCGATCTCAATGCTCCGCTCGAAGGATATCGACATCGTATTTATGGATCACATGATGCCCGAGATGGACGGCGTTGAAACTACAAAGATCATACGCGAAATGGACGGTCAATACTATAAAGACCTGCCGATAATCGCTTTGACAGCCAATGCTGTGAACGGTGTAAGAGATATGTATCTCGGATCGGGCTTCAACGATTTCATTGCGAAGCCGATCGAGCTTTCGGCACTTGACCGTGCGCTCAAAACATGGCTGCCAAAGGAGCTTATCACCGTTCCGAACCAAAAGGATGAACAGACTGCTGTAAACACCTCGGGCAAGAAGCGCAGAGCCTCCGATCAGGAAACAGTTTTCTCACCCGATATAGGTATTTCCTATACAGGCGGCGATACCGAAGCATACGAGGAGATACTTGAGATGTATGTCCGCAAGGCTCCCGAAAAGCGTGACCTTATCAAGAAGCTTTTTGACGAAAAGTCGTGGAAAAACTATATCATCGAGGTTCACGCACTTAAAAGCACTTCACTGACGATCGGTTCAAAGCCGCTTTCCTCACTTGCAAAGGAGCTTGAGCTTGCCGGAAAGAACGAGGATTACAAACTTATCGAAGAAAAGAACGCTGCAATGCTTACAATGTATGATACAGTCGCACAGCTTGGAAGAACTTACCTGGGGCTTGACGATGAACAGCCTGCCGAAGAAGTTCCCGACGCAAGTCCGCTCACGGAATTATCTGCGGAAAAGGCTGCTGCATTTGCGGAAAGACTTGTTTCTGCCTGCAATTCGTTCGACGGTGACGAGATCGAAGCTATATGCGGAGAAGCGTCGCAGTTTGCAGTCAGCGGAGAGGCACTTAAACCGTATCTTGACAGCATCAAAGCCGACGCAGACGATTTTGAATACGACAGCGCAGCGGAAAAGGCCGCTTCATTGAAAAAGAAATTTGAAGTATAATACTAATAACCATTTAACCTATGGATAAAATACGGAGGCTATAATACGCCCACTCTGCGTCAAACTACCGTGCAATATTATTGCAATGACGGCAGGCAGCCTGCCTGCGGTCGTTTTCCTTGATTGGTCGTATTCTATCCACCGTCTTT
>JBJFFR010000010.1:0-5161 GCA_051891935.1 Oscillospiraceae bacterium | reverse complement strand
ATTTCAAGGTAAGTAAACGCTTCATTTATTCAATCTAATCAGCGTTTACTTTGATGACGCAGCAGATGACAAAACTCATAGAGGATTTGCCGTGAAGGAGGTTTTTAGAGGTTCCCATTAGTATTACTAAGGAAACACTGATTAATACGTTTCTGCCGTTTTTTCAAAATGTACTCAAAGGCGTAAGCTCGTACATTTTGAAAAACGGCGAAAATAGCACTGTGCTTTACCTAACTTTGCATTATTCAATATTAAATATGTGATAGGATCAGCAAAGCTCATCAGCAAGTGCAGATATCTGCTTCATACTGTTCTCATCAACCGAAGAATTGATCTGCACTACGTTCTCGCAGAATGTCAGATCCTTACATTTTTCAAGTATGGCTTTCATTGATTTTGCTGCCATAGGTGCCCATGTGCCGTTTTCAATAAAACCAACCTTTCTGTTCTGGAAACTGTGTTCTGTGAGTCTGTTGATAAAGTCCTTCATAAACGGGAACATATCTCCATTGTATGTGGTTGTTGCAAACACTATCCTATCGTATCTGAAAGCGTCTTCCACACATTCAGCCATATCGCTTCTTGCAAGATCGCTGATGACCACCTTCTCACAGCCCTTTTCCCTGAGAATTCCGGCAAGCTCCATAACTGCATTTTTCGTATTGCCGTAAACGGATGTATAAGCGATCATTACGCCGCTGCTCTCCGCCTCATATTTTGACCATGTATTATAGAGAGAAAGATAGTACTCTAAATCATTACTTAGAACAGGACCGTGCAAAGGACAAATGATCTTAATATCCAGTCCGGAGACCTTTTTCAGAAGGTTCTGAACCTGAACTCCATATTTTCCCACTATCCCAAAATAATAGCGTCTTGCTTCACAAGCCCATTCCTCTTCTGCGTCAAGTGCGCCGAATTTTCCAAAGCCGTCCGCAGAAAACAGCACCTTATCCCTGCTGTCATAGGTCATTATTACCTCAGGCCAATGCACCATTAGAGCAGTCACAAAGGTAAGCGTAGTTTCGCCCAGCGAGAGGGTGTCCTTATCCCCTACAGTTATACCGTTAGCTGACAGATCTTCACCGAAAAATGATTTCATCATCGCAAAAGCCTTTGCCGACGCAACTATCTGCGTTTCGGGATATACTTTCATAAAATTCATAATATTCGCCGAATGATCCGGTTCCATATGCTGGATAACAAGGTAATCGGGTTTTCTTCCATTCAGTGCATTATTCAGATTTCCAAGCCACTCATCGGTAAAGTTTGCATCCACAGTGTCCATTACAGCTATTTTTTCATCAAGTATTAAATATGAATTATACGCCATACCGTTAGGTACAGCATACTGACCCTCAAAAAGATCAATTTTATGGTCATTCACACCTATGTAGATAATGTTATCAGAGATTTTCATGTTTTTCCTCCGTAATATATTATTTTCATATAAATTATAACACAAATGATCTCTGCTATCAAGTATTTTATGGCAAAAAAGCTAAAAATACCACTGCGGCTATTCTTTCATCTCTCTATGGCAAGCACAGCCGCAGCCCGAGCATTTTCCGCCGCAAAGGGATCTGCCTTTTTTCTTATCCTTATACAGCTTTCTTCCTGCAAGGAACAGGATAGCTGCGACTGCCAGTGAAATAATTACTGTTGACATAAAAACCACCTTTCATAATAACCGCCGTGCCTGTGTATCAAGAACGGCGGATAATACTATACCTTGACTTTTTCGGTACGTCTGATACTCTCATCGCAGGGTTTCACAAGCATATATATCATAAATACAAGCACAACAGCCGCAAAGACAAGTCCTGCTATATTTACAGCGCCGCTGAACAGCAGACCGAACTGATATATAATAAGGCTGACTGCATAAGCAAATGCACACTGATAGCCTATTGCAAATGCCGTCCACTTCTGGCTGTTCATCTCACGCTTTATTGCTCCCATAGACGCAAAGCAAGGTGCGCAGAGGAGATTGAAGACGAGGAAGGAATATCCCGAAAGCGCTGTAAAGCTGCCTGCAAGCGAACCCCATATTTCGTTACCGTTTTCGGACATCTCACCGCCAAAATGGAAAAGTGTTCCGAATGTTGCAACAACGTTTTCCTTTGCAATAAGTCCCGTAACAGTTGCAACTGCAGCTTTCCAATCGCCCCAGCCCAGAGGTGCAAACAGCGGTGCAATTACTCCTCCGACAGCCGCAAGAACAGAATTATCAAGCTCCTCGATCATACCGAAGCTGCCGTTCTCAAAGCCGAAGCTCTGCAGGAACCAAAGCACAACAGTTGACAGAAGGATCACCGTACCGGCCTTTTGTATGAACGACCATCCGCGTTCCCACATTGAACGGAGAACATTCCCCACGGTTGGAAGATGATATGCAGGCAGCTCCATTACAAAGGGCGCAGGCTCACCCGAAAACATTTTTGTCTTTTTGAGCATAATTCCCGAAATGATGATCGCCGCCATTCCGATAAAATATGCGGAGGCTGCGACCCAGCCTGCGTTATCAAAAAGTGCGCCTGCAATAAGTCCGATAATAGGCAGCTTTGCTCCGCAGGGAATGAATGTTGTTGTCATGATCGTCATTCTTCGGTCACGCTCATTTTCGATAGTACGGCTTGCCATTACAGCAGGAACGCCGCAGCCCGTACCGATAAGCATAGGAATAAATGATTTGCCCGACAGACCGAATTTTCTGAAGATCCTGTCCATAACAAATGCGATCCGAGCCATATATCCGCAGGCTTCAAGAAATGCAAGGAAGATGAACAGCACAAGCATCTGCGGAACAAATCCCAGAACTGCACCTACACCGCCGATCATGCCGTCAACAACAAGTCCCGTCAGCCAGTCCGTACAGCCGACATTTTCAAGAAAAGTCTGCGCACCGGGAAGTATCCATTCGCCGAAGAAAACATCGTTTGTCCAATCGGTCGCCCAGCCGCCGACAGTTGTTATGGAAACATAGTAAACTATAAACATTACCGCTGCAAATATTGGCAATGCAAGGAAACGATTTGTTACGATACGGTCAATTTTATCGGAGATCGTCATTCCGCCTTTGTTTTTCTTTTTTAGGCAATCCTTGATAATTGTGCCTATGTATATGTAACGCTCATTTGTGATAATGCTCTCGCTGTCATCGTCCATTTCCTTTTCTGCACAGGCAATATCAGCTTCGATATGAGCTTTTTGTTCTTCGGAAATGCCCAGCGTTTCATAAACCTTTTCATCGCGTTCAAAAAGCTTTATCGCATACCAGCGCTGCTGTTCCTCGAAAGCGTCGTGCAGGACAGCTTCTTCTATATGTGCAATAGCGTGTTCAACACAGCCGCAGAATTTATGCTGTGGAATTGTTTTTTCTCCCGATTTTGCTGCTTCTGCTGCCGCATTTGCAGCTTCGTTTATTCCCGTTCCCTTTAGTGCGGATATTTCGACCACCTTGCAGCCCAGCTCGTTTTCAAGCTGTTCAATATTGATCTTGTCACCGTTTCTGCGCACGATATCCATCATATTTATGGCACATACAACGGGGATACCCAATTCAACAAGCTGTGTTGTAAGATAAAGATTACGTTCAAGATTTGTTCCGTCAATTATATTCAATATCGCATCGGGACGCTCGCCTATAAGATAATTTCTCGCCACAACTTCTTCAAGTGTATAAGGTGAAAGAGAGTAAATTCCGGGAAGATCCGTGATGATAACGTCCTTATGGCCTTTCAGCTTTCCCTCTTTTTTCTCAACCGTTACGCCGGGCCAATTTCCTACAAACTGATTTGAACCCGTAAGAGCGTTAAAAAGCGTTGTTTTTCCGGCATTCGGATTTCCTGCAAGAGCAATTCGTATTTCCATATCATTTATCCTTCCTTTGGTTAGCATCAGCTAACTAAATGTTAAAAAATCAGCCGACCTCTATCATCTCGGCATCCGATTTTCTCAGTGAAAGCTCATAACCACGGACTGTTATTTCAATGGGATCTCCCAGAGGTGCCACCTTTCGGACAAATATTTCCGTCCCCTTTGTGATACCCATATCCATTATTCTGCGCTTGACCGCACCCTCGCCGTTCAGCTTTTTCACAATTACGAACGAACCTATATTTGCCTGTTTCAATGTCATTTTCATCTCTCCTTACACTATTATTTTGCAAGCCATTTCCCGTGAAACGGCAACTCTTGAATCCTTGACGTTCACGATAACATTTCCGCCGATCTCGCTGACCACCGTTACCGTTGTGCCGATAACAAAGCCGAGATTTTCAAGGAATTTCTTTGTATCGGAGTTTCCTCCGATCTTCTTGATGATGTTTTCCTCACCTGTATTTGCAAGTGTAAGCGGCATCATTTCTTCACTCCTTTATCGGTTAGCGGTAACTAACCAACGCGCGTTAATTTAAGTTAGCATAGCCTAACTACTATCATAATACTACTTATTTTCAATTTTGTCAAGCAGTCTGAAAGATTTTGTATATTTTAACATTTCAATTAGTTAGCATAAACTAGTGCTATCTTTTTTTGACACACCATTTGGATAACTGCGATTGAACTCCCATTCAAAGGCAGCTGTGATCATTACAAATCTTGCAGCATCAATAGAACAGCCTTGTTCATACGAAATAGGAATATGCCGTTGATATAAGTTATTACTTGAAATATCATTAATACTAAAAACCATTTAAACTGTAGACAAAAAATCTGCGCAAAATCCATATACGAGAGATTTTTGCTTGATTTTTTGTACAGTTTTTAAATGGTTTTAAGTATAAGAATTTCTCCTTCATATCCAGCTATAAGGTCTTTGATTTCCTCTGCCATTTGCACAACCGAACTATCCTGGTGAGATACAAGGCAGTCATAATCTATCTGCACTTTTACTTCTTCCTCTACTGCGTTTCTGTCTATTCCATCAATCAGTCCATCATAAGTTTCAACTTTTTTGAGAGTACCCTGCGAAAAATTTTGCGGAGCTGCCCGTGATTGATGGATATTCTCACCTCGTTTTCAAATTTTTTAATTTATCCTAAAACAAAAGGCACTCTAACTTTTACATCAGAGTGCTTGAAAATGGTTATTTATCTATAGGGGACCTCTAAAAACCTCCTTCTCGGCAAATTTTCTATGACTTTGCTCATCTGCTGCG
>JBJFFR010000009.1:0-5183 GCA_051891935.1 Oscillospiraceae bacterium | reverse complement strand
GTCGTGGCTGCGCCACAACTAACGCCATAGTACTTATGACATTGCCGACAGCTCTGCAAGGAGCTGTCAGCACCGCCGCAAGCGGCTATATCATAAGTACCGGCGCTCTCCGAGGGACAGGCTTTCCCCCTGCACCCCCCTAAGATGACGTCAGCTGATAAGCTCGTCCATCATCTCAATCATTTCCCTCAAAAATCTTTGTGGAGAAACATAATATTATCATTCAATAAAAAATGTATCAGCATTATAATATTAGGCACTGAACCTTTAGACTTACAAAAAGTGGAAATGAAAACACCAAGAAACTGCAAAACTGTCGAATTTCTTGGTGCTTTTTCACCTGTATTTACTTTTCAGCTACCATAACAGAGTACTTTCCAACGGGTTTTCCTTCTGAGCAAATAGCATAGCATTCCTCTTCTTCAATATATTCCATAATGCGGTCGGAACAGCTTTCCTCCGTGATATTGCCTTCTAAAAGGAAGCTTGCTCCCTTTGTTTTTACAAGGACAGGATAGCCGTTTTCCGCAGGATCACAGTAAAATGTTCCGCCGTTTATAATAAACTTCACCGTCCTTATGCCACAGCCCATACCGTTTATAATCAGCTTTGAATTGCCGTTCATTATAAACTGACCATATATGAAAGTACCATGGTCTATTCCGATGCAGTCTTCCTCACCGTTTATCTCAACCACAGCATTACCCTCCAACTCAGCATAGGCATCGGTTAAGAGAAAGCCAATGCCGTTGCGCTTTGTTGTGACAGTCAGCCTTGCATCATCCGACATACTCAATTTCGATATACATCTTATTGCAGCCGAGTCCTTTTCACTGGTGCTGTCCGTTACATTCATCTGTGCAGAGCCGAATATGCTAATGGAAGTTACACGGCAGCTATCAACATTCAGCATACCGTTATCCTCTATAGTCACAGATGAACAGAACAGCTTATCCGTTTCCATTATGGCGTTATCTCTTATTGATATGTCTTTGAATTCCATAACATTATCGTCCACATTTTCGTTGAAAAACTTCACGTTTTCCGTCAGATTAACGGACACAAATTCATTTTTTTCGCTATTCAAGGCAAGTCGTTTTACAGTCAGACTTCCGCTTCCGCTGAGAGTTATATACTCAGATCCTTTGAAAGCCGAATATTTCGCTTCAATGCTGTTATTTCCAATAAGCTGAATATCAAGATCATCAAAGCCCTCGGTGCTTATCCCCGCCACTGTATCGGTGGAAATTACCGCATTATCAAGGATAAGTATTTCATTTTTGTATGATACGCCCTCCACCTTTCCTTCATGGAGAATATCCACACCGCCTATCTTTATTTTCATATTTTCGGGGTATTCGATCGTATTTTTTTCCCACGGCAGTTCAAAGGTATAGCCGCTGATATCAACATCAGCCGCTGCAGATCTCTCCAAAGCCTTATCCCATTGAAATTTGCAGATATTTGCGTCTGTATTTTCGGAAAAATATTCTGCATTATCCTCCGTGAAATTCAGAGTTCCGTCACGGCTGCTCACTCCAAGGACTATAAGCTGCAGACCCTTTGCAGCAGTAACGGGATTGTAATATTCGTCCGACTTTGTGCTGTCTGGGAAAAACTGTATACATTCAAGGGCGGTGCAGTCCGATATAAAGCTTATGTCCTCAAATTCGCCATACAAACAAAGGCTTTGCAGCTTTGTACGTGAAAGATAATCCAAATCCGAAAAGCCGCCCTCAATACCTGTTTTCAGCGTAAGTGAGCGGAGATTTGTCAGCTTCTCAATGCCTTTCAGCGACATTACATTCTCCGCAGATATTTCCAGTACGGACAGGTTTTTTAGCTTGCTGAGAGAATCAAAATCTATATTCTCATCCGCTTTGCCAAGACACAGAGTAACTATATTATCATTTATATAATAATTTCTGCCGCCTACGGTTATTCTCTCTGCGTACACAGGCATATATTTTACGATTTCTTCCGAAAATGTACCGAGGAAAATGCTCACGGGTTCGGAAGAAAATAACGGGTCAAGGTCATATTCTCCCATAAGCTCAAAATCGCTGACATACTGCTCCGTCAGTTCCTGCATTTTGCTCCGCAGTACATTATATAGCTCCTCACGGGTACAGGTGGCGTATTCATAGGAATAATACTCCCCTGCTGCCTGCTCATAGTCAAAATGCACTTTCCCGTCCTCTTCTCCGTATATATGGAGCTTTTGTTCACCTACTTTAACACACCTGAATATCTCATCGGAATCTTCCTTTAAAATATAACTTGGTTCTAAAGCATACATTTGTGCAGGGTATTTTTCATCATTTCTAAATACATTGAAAAGGAAAAACTGTCTGCCGTCCTTGCCTTTGAGGTGATACAGCTTTCTGTCCGTTTCGCCAAAGTATAGCTTGTTATTCTGTACGCCGCTAATTTCTATTGGCAGAAGCTTGCCATTCTTCTGAAAATACATTTTGCAGTATCCGTCATCGTCAAAAACCATAAGCTCGGGATCGCCGCAGAAGTCGATGTCAATTATCGCCTTGCGCTCATATTTTTCAGCTAAAGCCAAAAGCTGTTCATTAACAGTTTCTGCGTTATAGCTGAAATCGGAGAATGTTTTCACACTGTCTGAGGCAAAGGCAGAGGGTATTACCGCCGCCATAACGCATATAAGGGCAAGCATGATACAAAGAATTTTTTTCATAAAGTTCCCCTCCTTACCACATATACACAACCTTCACGTCAGGCATATTTTCCTCCAGCCATTTCAGCTGTCCCTCCGTTATACCCGTGTCCCAATAATTATCCACCAGCAGATATTCAAGGCTTTTCATATCCTTTATCACCTTGAAAAAATCGTCCGGTTTGCCGACGGCATTACACAATCGCAGCGCCCTTACGCCGTCCATTTCCGCAAGGAAGTCATAGCTGTCGGTATTATATATTGTCAGCATTTCAATACCGTCCATTTCCGCAAGTGCGGACGGGTCCTTGATATAGCTGATGTCAAGTGACTTGATATTTTGAAATTTCGTTATACTTTGAGCGTTTTCCCATTCACCGTTCAGCGAAAGCTCAATTAAATTATCAAATTGGGATAATTCCGAAAGCGTTTCCTCATTATCGGTGCTGAAATAGTATATATCCTTATAATATTCTTTGCCGTCAATATCAATATAACTGCGGCTCTTGTACTCCTCGTGGGTGGGGATATTATAGTCGGGAGCCTTTGTACCCTCATTAAGATATACGTTAAACTTCCATTCCTCGCTGTGTTCCTCTGCAATTACATTAAAATCTATGACTTCCAGCAGCTCGTATTCTTGCATAGCGTCCAGTATATATTTATCGGTATCAATATCATAGCTGTCGGTATATTCCATATACCATCTGCCGTTTAATGTTCCATAGGCAAGCCCTCCGAAATTGCTGAACGAGCCTATATTTATCGAAGCAATACCGTCTTTAAGCGGATCAATTCGTTCAATAGCACAATAGGGATAATCGGAAACTTCCGGTTTGGATAGAATAACATAAAATTCGCAGTCATTTTCCTTATCATAATAATTATAAAGCTTGGTGCCGCACCAACTCGTGTACTGCCAAGCGTCTGTACTGTCAAAAGCGCATAAAAGAGTTGTTCCGTCATACATATCAAAGCATTCGGGAATTCCGTCAAAATTAATATCAAGGAAGATACGTCCCTTTGCGTATGTATCAATAGGTGGGAGAAGCCTTGCCGCCTTTTGTATGCGTGTTTCGGCAAGGTAAACGGGAGAATATCTATCAAGGGCAGGATTGGGAAAATATGCGTAGACAGTGCAGCTGTCATTAACTATATTGTAGCCTATGTCCGTAACAGTGGCAGGCAGAGTTATCTCGTCGATATTTGTTCCATAGAAAGCATATCCGCCTATACGTTCCAATCCATTGTGCAGCTCAACTGACATCAGTCCGCTGTCTGAAAAGGCTCTGCTTTCTATTTCTGTTACTCCGAAGGGTATGTCTGCATAGAACAGCTTTTTGCAGTTTTGGAATGCACTGCTGTCTATAGTTTTCAGCGTGCTTGGGAAATCTGCCGATTTTATTTTGCTGCCGCAAAAAGCATATTTGCCGATATACTCCGTGCCCTCCGGGATAACAGCCTCATCACCACAGTTGAAGCCGTAGATCAGCGTTTTCAAATCCGCTGTATACAGCATACCGTCACGCACGGCAAAGCAGCCGTCCTCCGTGACCTCAATATCTGTCAGCGCAGGCAGATTATCAAAGCTTGATATATCTATTTTCTCCACGGTAGAGGGTATCACTATCCTGCACAGCTTTTCCGCACCCTTAATGCCGCTTATTTCCTTGATGCCCTCAGAGAAGATTATCTCCTCTGCGTCCGAACCGATGAACGCATTTGCGGATATTTCCGTTACCGGAAGTCCGTCTATCTCTGACGGGATGGTGACGTCTTTTTCCTCGCCTATGTATCTTCTGATAATGACGCTATCCGACAGTTTTCTCAACTGATAAACCTGAGAATAATCAATTATATCCGCATTAGTATATGTCACAGCGGTAGTCGTCTCGGACTGGTTTTCGGATATGAACTCTGCGCTCTTTTCCTCCTCGGTGCAGGAGCATAATATCAAGGATATTGCCAAAGCTGAAATAATAAGCCGTTTCTTCATAATGTATATCCCCCAGGCGTAATATTATGTATATAATTTTGCGCTAAGTACTTAATATGTCAATAACATTATAGTCGCATTTTTAATATTCTGTTGCTTACATTATCATTAATCATAGGCGTAGGCAGTGTCCTCTTCATCCTCAGTGATAGTATCACTTGTAAAAAGGTACAGAGAATCATAGGTATACTCAAAACACTCTTGAGTTTCCGTGCCACACCAAGGGTATAAATATATTGTACTATAATATTATCCACGCTGTCAAGGGTTTCCTGTTTAATAAGACAATATATAATCATATGTGGTCGTAAAACCATTTGCTTAATGCACAGCGGTTCGGTTACCGTTAGGATCATCCTCGTCAAAAGTCATACCGAAAGGCGTTGTTACCTTCTGTTGGGAATGTCAATACTGCAAAAACCGCCACTATTCTCTATATACACACTATTACCCCAAACACAGCCTTCCCCGGATAGAAAACGAAAAAATCCGAACCCTTTACAG
>JBJFFR010000008.1:0-5226 GCA_051891935.1 Oscillospiraceae bacterium | reverse complement strand
GAAAATATGCGAGCAATACGAAGTATTGCTTTGTCTCGGTTTTTAGAGAACCCCTTCAATGTTATGACGAAAGGAATACAAAATGGAAAACATAGGTTATCAGACGGTCACGGTAAAACCCGAAAAAGCGGAAAAAAAGCATATCCGCCGTCAATATACGAAAACGGCGCTGATCATCATAATAAATATCGTTCTGTTCAATGTTGTTTTAGTGCTGCTTGCGAAGCTTATTTGCGGAGCGATAGGAGGAGATTTCTCCACATATTCGGAGATGATGCAGAATGCGGCTAAAGTGCTTGAAAATGACGATCTGAGCACGGTCATATCCTGTTTTATTCCGATCATAAGCGAAACCGTTTCTATTTTTATCGGGATGAAGCTTTTGAAGCTTGACCTTGGAAAGCTGTTTAACAGGAACGGATTTACCGGCGGAGAGCTGGCAAAGGAGTGTTCGATCTGTCTTGGAGTGCAAACGCTTGCAGCGCTTATTGCAGCAGCGGTCGGTTTCATACTTAAACAGTTCGGACTTGAATCCGCAACGGCTGACCTTACAGCACAGAACAATTCTGTATGGTCGCTTCTGTTGATGTATTTCTATGCCTGCTTGTTTGGACCTTTGCTTGAAGAGCTTTTGTACCGTGGAGTTATCCTGCAGAGCATGAAAAAATACAACGAACGCTTTGCGATAGTTCTTTCGGCGCTTATATTCGGACTTATGCACCAGAATTATCAGCAGTTCATACTTGCGTTTATGCTCGGACTTATCCTTGCCGCTGCAGATCTTCGTTCGGGCTCGATAATCCCGTCGATAGTAATGCACATTATTGTCAACACCTCGGGGGTTCTTATGCAGCTTGCGATGCAGGCGGCGGATTATGAAACCTTCGCAAAGGTCGCTGCAGGCGATACAAATGCGGCAATGACGGGAAATACTTCGTTTATGATACTCGTTATGCTTAATGCGGTGTTCCGCTATGGCTTTATGTTCCTCGGAATTGCTCTGCTTATCGTGTCAATAGTAAAGGGCGGAACGGTGCGAAAGCCGACTCCGGCAGGAAAGAGCAGAGGAGTTCCTATGCTGCTTACCACGCCGCTCTGGTATGTTGTATTCATCGTTTACATCTATCTTTGCTTTGTTGCTCCGATGCAGCGCATTGGATAATTCGTAATTCGTAATGCGTAATGCTTAATGCGAAATTAAAACTAATCTCCAAACAACCTATAGTATAATAAAAAACCTATTTTCAAAGGAATTTTAAGTTTCCGATGAAAATAGGTTTTTTGATATATTATCAAAATAATTACGCATTACGCATTACGAATTAAGCATTGTTATCCGTTTGCGGTCTTTCAAGTCCGAGCTGTGCATAGAGGTCGTCGATATCGCTGTTGAGTTTGTCGATCTGCTCCTGATAAGCGGCTTCCTTCTTTTCTGCGGCTGCTTTTACCTTATTGGTTGCAGCGAGGTTGATAGTGTAGAGAAGAGTTGCTGCGATCGAGAAGATAACAAGGCAGATAGTTACGGGATTGAAGTGCTTGTTTTCTCTCTTTTCTGTTCTGTCGTTTGCCTTGATGAACTCAAAGATACCTGTGTTCTTGAGCGCTGTGCGGAGAAGGAAATAAAGCGGAACTGCGATAACGACTGCAAGGATAGCATTGACGCTCGATGTTATTGCATTTGTTCCGACTGCTGCCCATGCTGCCTGCGATGTGCCGCCGAGAATGATTATCGTAACGTAGGTTTTGAGCAGGTAAAGAACGATGTATGTGAGCTGACCTGCGATCGCCGCGATTACAACACGCTTTTTCTCGTTGTTTGTTCGGAGAAGACCTGCTGTCATACCCATTGCAAATTTTGAGATGAATGTATAAGGTGCCGAAACGATGTAAACGGGGTCAAAAAGGTCGTAGAATGCTGCGCCGATACCCGATGCAAGACCGCCGTTGAGTGCGCCGAAAAGGAGACCTGCAAGAAGGCACATTGAGTTGCCAAGGTGAATTCTTGTTACAAGGACGCCGTTCGGTATCTTGATCTGGAGATAGTTGCCTGCGTACACGAGTGCTGCCATAAGGCCGACAATTATGATGCGGTACAGGGTCTTTCTGCCCGTTGTGGGTGTGCTTTTGGTGCTGATTGTTTTTTCTGCCATTTTTTCTTCCTCTTTTCATAATACATATTGATTTGCTTGGCTTTGATATAATTATATCCTATGAAAATAATTTCCGCAAATAGTAAACTGCGGTTAATTTTTCATCCAAATATGTGAATGTTGTTATAAGAACCAAACACAGCTTATGTGAACCTTTGTATAGGCTGTACAAACGGTAAAGCGGCATTTTTTCTTCGAAATATCCGAACTGTTATTTGGTACAAAAACCAATGTGTGCGAAGCTTATCTGTTGTTGAAAAAGCTGAAAGAAAAAATTGAAAAGGCTGTTGGAATTTCTGCCGAAATGATGTATAATAAAAGAAGTATATCTTTGAAGGGAAATGAATCTTATGACTTACCTTGACAATGCTGCAACCACAAAGCCCTGCGAAGCGGCGATGACGGCTGTACTTGACAATATGCTTTACAAATTCGGGAATCCTTCTTCGCTGCATAAGCTCGGACTTGAAGCGGAGCAGGAGGTCACAGAGGCAAGAAAGGCTATTGCCGCTGCGCTCGTCTGCGCCCCCAAATGCGTGACCTTTACATCGGGTGCGACCGAAGCGAACAACACCGTTATTTTCGGCGCTGCGAAGAATTACGGCAAGCGCAGCCGCCGTAAGATCGTTGTTTCTGCGATTGAACATCCGTCCGTCGCAGAGCCGATAAAAAAGCTTGAAGAAAGCGGCGAATACGAGGTTATCCGCATTAACCCGAACCGAAACGGCATTATCGACGCTGACGAGTTTATTGCGGCGGTCGATGAAAATACCTTCCTTGCATCCTGTATGTATGTCAATAATGAAACGGGCGCAATAAACCCCGTTAGGAAGATCTTTACAGCGATAAAGCGTACATATCCCGAGTGTATAACCCATTGCGACTGCGTTCAGGCGTTTATGAAGCTGCCGATAAAGACCGCAGCGCTCATGGCTGACTGCGTGGTGGTTTCGGGACACAAGGTCAACGCTCTCAAAGGCGTAGGTGCGCTTTATGTAAAAAACGGAATAAGGATCGCACCGCTGATCTGCGGTGGCGGACAGGAGAAGGGCTTTCGCTCGGGAACGGAATCTGTTCCGCTCATCGCAGGTTTCGGCGCAGCGGTCAAGTCAATGCTCCCGACAATGGCTACGGCATACAGCAATGCCGAGATCGTTTGCGACTATATGGTAAAAAGCCTTTCGAAGCTGCCGTATGTGAAGCTGAATTCCTGCCTTGAAGAACATTCACCGTATGTGCTGAATTTCTCGGTCGAGGGAATACGTTCGGAGATTATGCTCCACCACCTCGAAAGCAGGGGAGTGTATGTTTCAAGCGGTTCTGCCTGTTCAAAGGGCGCACACAGCTCCGTGCTGACAGCTATGGGAGTTCCCGACAGGCTTGCCGACAGCGCTATCCGTGTTTCGATCTGCCGTGAAACAACGAACGGCGACATCAATGCACTTGTAAACGGCATTATTGACGGATATGAAAATCTTGCGAAGACAAAATAAGGATTATTGAACGAGGGATGGATTTGAAAAGAATCATTATAGCTGTTGCTGCAATTTCTGCAATTATTTTATCGTCCTGCGCAAATCAAAAGGAAAATGCTGCTCCAATCGAAACGGATGTTGATTTCGGCACTTTGGCTACAACCGAGGAAAGCGTTACATCAATCTCTTCGGAAACAACGGCATCGGTTATCGAAACCGTTACATCGGAAATATTGCAAACGGAAACGACTGCATCAGTTGAAAAAACAGATGAAGAAACTATCGAAACCGTTGTTTCGGAAATATCACAAACGGAAACTGTCACAGCGTTTTCGGAAACAGAGGCAAAAAACAACGATGCTTCTCCCGAAACAACTTTGACGGGAAAATGGATGGAGGAAAACCGACTTTATACCTATGAATTTGATGACAACGGAAAGGTCACAATAGATATCGGTTCCTGCAAGATAAGCGGAAAATATGAGCTTGACGGCGAATATGATCTGATACTTTACCTTGATTGGCAGGGTGAATATGCAGGCGATGAGCCGTTGCCCTACGGCTTCGATCTTGAAAGGACAGATAACGGCTATAGAATGAATTATCATCCTATGGACGAGGGCGGTTATATGCCTTTTGAACCGCTGACGCTTGTGTCGGGATTCAGTTCTGCGCTGTGGAGTGAGGAGTCGTTTGTACTTACTGCATACAAGGAGCTGCCTGTCGTTCAGCAGAAGGATGTTCTTGGATTTTGGGATGTTGACGGAGAAATGATACTGCTGTTTACAGATGACGCTGTATATAGCGCTGACGACCGAGGTCTTTATGCTTTGGATGATACAATAATAAAGGACGGCACATGGGATATTGACGGTGAAACGGCTTATGTTTCCTCGGACGGTGAAAAAATTGTTCTTAATGCCTCATACGAAACAAAGATCATGACAAAATTGGATCCCAAAAGCTCACCGATTACGGGAGTGTTTTCGGTCAAATCCGATGATGAAGTAATAGCAGAGCTTTGGCTGAAAAACGGCGTTGGGATAGTTAACAGTGAAGCTTCACCAACCGCCGCAAGTGTAAGTATCGACGGTGTTAATATTACGATAAAAATGGGAGATAAAACGATCTCGGGTGTATTTTGTCCCTGCAGAAACGACAGCTACTATCCCGATTGGGATAAATTCGGATTATATAAAGACGGAGAACTGCCCTGCAGCTACTATCTCATTTCGGAACGTGATGAGATATCAATGCAGTTTGACTTTTTGACGCTTTATAATTCAAAATTTAACGAGTGGTATAAAAAAGAGAAATGAAAAGACTGAATCAATTTTATGCTCTGATCCCGTTAAAGCAAATACTAATACTAATTCCAAATCAACCTGTAGACAAAGCCTCGGCTATAATAATCCAATTCTGCGTCTGGCTCCCTTGAAAGGCATCAAGCCTTCCTGCGGTCGCCATCCTTGACTTGGATTATTCTATCTGTCGGCTTTGTCTATAGAACGATTTGGAATTAGTATAAAGAAACGCTGATTGATACGTTTTGATATTGTCAATATCCCTTGACACATTCTCAACCCAAAATGCAAAAGTTC
>JBJFFR010000007.1:0-5106 GCA_051891935.1 Oscillospiraceae bacterium | reverse complement strand
TAAGCTCTTTGCAGACGAAAACGGTGAAACGGAGCTTACTCTTAAAGAAGTAACTATCACTGCGGCTCATAAGCTTTCTCTCGTGGACGAGAAGGCTGCGACCTGCACAGAGGACGGCAACATCGAACATTACAAGTGTTCCGTATGCAATAAGCTCTTTGCAGACGAAAACGGTGAAACGGAGCTTACTCTTAAAGAAGTAACTGTCACTGCGGCTCATAAGCTTTCTCCCGTAAATGAGAAGGCTGCGACCTGCACAGAGGACGGCAACATTGAACATTACAAGTGCGATGTCTGCGGAAAGCTCTTTACGGACAACGAGGGCAAGAATGAAACTACACTTGACGCAGTGACTATCCCTAAGGGTCACAAGTTCGGAACAGCATGGGAAAGCAATACCGAAGGACACTATCATGTATGCACAGTATGCCATGAGCATTCCGATATAGCAGACCACGAAAAGGACAGCGGCACTGTTACAAAGGAAGCTACTCTCACAGAAAGCGGCACTATCGAATACAAGTGCAAGGTCTGCGGTGTAAAGATGGGTGAGGAAACTATAACAGCCACAATTTCTTCCTTTGAGGTAACAGCAAGCGGTGTAGTTGTAAAGTACACCGTAACAGGCAGCACGGAGGTCAAGTCACAGACAGTTAAATTCAGTGAAGTCACCGAGGAAATGGTTGAGCTTATGAAGTCGAAGGACATTAAGCTTGTTATTGATTTTGTAAACTATTCCACATCGGGAAGTGATACTGTTATCCTAACTGCCGCACAGATGAAGGCAATCGAGTATGTTCTCGAGCATGATTTTGGCATAGCAGCCTAAAACTCAATAAAACATTGCAAGGCGTACATCTTACCGTAATGGTAGGGTGTACGCCTTTTTTAGAGTGCTATTCCATTTTCTCATGCAGCTTATCCGCCAAATCTCTCAAATCCTTTTCCCACTCAATAAGCTGAGTCGAAAAAGCTCTGACCTCAGATACAGGACTGTCATCGGACAGTCCTCTTTTCATTTTAAGAGCCTTTTCTTTCAGCTCATTGAAAAGAGCATTGTACTGTGCAAGAACTTCGGGAGAACGCTTGAGCTTGCGTTTTTGGTTGTTGGTGTTGTTGTAGAATTGAGTGTAAAGGCACTGCACATCGCTTTCGGCGTTCTTTATGCGATTTTCCTTTGTCCATTCCCTCTTGTGAACGTTTCGGCACTCCTGACTGCAAAAGTCGGAATTGTTGGTCTTGCGACACCATTGTTATTATATCATAGAGGATTCTTGGTAATCAGAGCAGATACAATTACATTTGTGTCAATAACAGCGAATATCTGCATAGATTATCTTCTCCTGCTTTTTCTGACTTCTGCTATTTCGGCATTGATTTCTTCCAGGGACATTTCAGGTACATCAGCTGCCTGATTTCTGAGTTCTTCAAACGCTGCAAGTCCTTCTGCCCTTGTAACGGTGTTTTCGGGGAGGGTATTTTTGAACGTCACAGATTTCTTGATATTCTAAAAAATTTTATTTGCTTTTCCAATGAGGGCATAAAAACATATAAGATACTTGCAGGATATCATCAGTATTTTGCAGTAAATAAGGCTATTGAGTCAACAAAAAAGGCTACTGAAACAGACGGTAAAGCAGGCGTTTTCTGGCATACACAGGGGAGTGGAAAATCTCTGTCTATGGTGTTCTATGCTCATTTGCTCCAATCTGCACTTGAAAGCCCGACTATTGTTGTTATAACGGACAGAAACGACCTTGACGATCAGTTGTTCGGACAGTTTGCAAAGTGCAAGGCTTACATCGTACCGAACGGTAGGATGTAAGCCTTGTTTTATAATAATACTAATCCCTCATTAATACTAATACTGATCCCCGATAAAAGTGTAGAAAAAATCGGCGCAAAATCCATATAAAGCTGTTTTCAACAGCTACGAGATTTTTGCCCCATTTTTTGTACACTTTATAATCGGGGATTAGGAAAAAGCTGATTATTGCTGCGGCAAAGCGCAGCGTTCGTTTCGCCGTTTTGAGAAATGTACGAGTTTCCGTCTTTAATGTCATTATGACATAGACATTTTGAAAAAACGGCTGAAACGTATTAATCAGCGTTTCCTTAGTATAAGCGGTTGATAATGTTTACACCGCTTCCTTTTGTTTCTTCGTTTTCTCTTTGGATATTACCCAGCTTATACTTGAATTCATAGTGCTATAAGGCATGATTTTGTTAACAAATGCCGCTTTTTCACCCTTTGTTATCAGAATAGCTTGGTTTATAGGCATACAAAGCACACTTTCGGGAGTTTTGAAGGCTCTGTAGCTAACAAATTCCGCAGTCTTTATATCCTGTGTTCCAAGGTAAAGAATGTGGTCGCAGTTGTTTATTATTGTTGATGCCTCTGCCTCACGATACATACTCTCAAGCTGTGTCATGCTCTGCAGGATAAGGCTTACGGATATTTCTCTTGAACGGATGACCGAGATTATCTTATCAAAATTCGGTATCCTTGTGCCGGCAGCAAAGTCGTCCATGATTATTCTGACAGGAACATCGAGTCTGCCGTCAGGGTTTTCATCCGCCTTTGCACAGAGTGTCTGCAAAGCCTGCGTATAGAACAGGTTTATAAGCTGGTCGTAGGTTCTGTCTGTATCGCTTATATTCAGAAACAGTACGGTTTTTTCACTGCCCATGCTTCCGATGTCAAAGCTGATGGGATTGGCAAAAATGCTGTCCGCTTCATCAAATTCAAATGGTTCAAGGGCTCTGTTTGCAAATTCAATAATGCTGCTCCACATCTTTTCTGCATTTGAAGCGGAGGAAATCTCCTTGAATTTCTTTGCCGCGAAGGTATTGGGATTATCCTTTGCCCAGTTTAAAAAGAAGAGCTGTCCGTTCTGACCAATAAAAATATGGTGCAGCTCACAGACGGTTTTCAGATTTCTCTCCTGCTCCTCGCAGGTTTCAAGGCAGAAGGATATCAGAAAAGCAATATAGCCTGCCGCCGCCTTTTCCCAGAAGGGTTCGTCCTTGTCCAGCTGAGGCATTATTGCAGCTGCAGCGGAAAGAATATCCTGTTCACGATATCTGCCATCCGTTTTGCGGCGTATTGCCATAAGAGGATTGTAGCCGCAGGAATTCATAGGATTTACAAAATCAAGAGTATAAACCTTGTAACCCTTTCTTTTCAAAGATTCACTAAACATTTTTGAAAGCATTCCCTTTGTGTCAGTCACCACAAGGCTTCCGCTTATGTTCTGGATATTCGGAATAACATAGCCGCCTGTTTTTCCCGAGCCTGATGAACCGATGATAAGGTCATTGTTATTTAACCCGGTAACTCTTGTATCGTTGGAAACGGTGATGTTTTCTGCTAAAAATCTTTCGTTATTGTTCTTTCTCATGGCTTATTCTCCTTTCATTATCCCTGTTGCAAGTCCGAACTCGATAGCTTCCTCTGCGCTGTAATAAGTGTCGCTTGCAGTGACCTCATAGATCTCATCAAGGCTTTTGCCTGTCTTTTCGGAGATTATTTTCGCAAGTGCCTCTCTCGTTTCGTTAAGCTTGTCAAGCTCATGCTGAATTTCGTGTGGTTTTCTTCCGCCTATATCATTATGACTGTAGGACGGGTCATGTATCATCAGCCTTGTATGAGGGAGCATTTCCCTCTTTTTTCCGGCAAGAAAGAGAATTGCACCCATACTTGCCGCTGTTCCCGTGCATACCGTTCTGACGGGGGACTTCATCATTCCGATGTAGTCGTAAACCGCCAGTCCGCTTATCACCTCACCTCCGGGACTGTTTATGTATATCGTCACCTCCTTGCTGTTATCCTGTCGTTCAAGATACATGAGCTGCTTCAGAAGCTCATTTGTTGTAGCGGGATCCACCCGTTCCGTAAGGAAGATCTCTCTGCCCGAGAGGAGCTCATCCTCAATGCTTACAGTCTGAATACCTCTTGCAGTTTCTTTAATTACGTTAGCCATAAAGTACCTCCTTAATTCAAGTCGTCATCTATATTGCCTTCAGAACTATCTTCGTCGGCCTTTTTCTCAATAAACTCAACCCTGTTGAAATATTCGGGGAAGCCGATTTTGAGGTTTTCTATGAAAAAGCAATATATCGCGTCATAAACCGTTAAGATCATTTTCTTGTATTCCTCTATGGGAGATAATATATCCCACCTCAGGTTAAGGTGCTTAAAGACCTCGTCAAAAAAGTCTGAGATCTTTGTTTCCTTATTGATGCGATAACCTGTTGCTCTTCGGAAAATATATCTGAGATCCTGATAAAGCTCAAAAACCTCAAAACCACGTTTTCCTGCCTTTCTTGAAATACATTCAAAATAGCTTTCTACCGTAACAGCCTTGAATAGCTTTATTGTGTCATTTTTGCCGATATTATCTCTCAATGCGCCTAAAAGATTGTAAAGACTGCGCTTTGTGACAAGCAGACGCTCTTCCTTATCATTAGAATAAGGGGCATAGAAAAAACTATCAAGAATGCCTATGAATTCGCCGCAGGTGACAGCCTCTTTATCAAGGTCGGTCAGTTCCAACATATCAAGATAGATCTCAATATTCTGAAGAATACAGGAATCTTCATTAGGGTCGATCTCTGCCGGGGTCAACCCTAAAAGATCAGAAACGATCCTTTCTGCCTCTTCAAGATCATCAATATAACCATTTGTTGAAACGCTGAGTAATTTTTTTAAGCTTTCGTTCATAGCGGTCACTCCTTTCGGTATTCCGATCGTTGGGGATCATCCCCGTAATTACCACCCTGATTACGGTCAGAGAATGATTGGACATTATCCCCGAAGCGTCACCGCGGCCTCGGTCGGGGCTTATTTATCCTGATACCCACAGCACCGGGTATCAGGGGTATTCTGTTGTCAAGGTGCAATATGTATTATTATACTAATATCAAATCAACCGTAAGACTAAATCCTCGGATATAATAATCCAATTCTGCGTCAAGCTCCCGTGCAATATTATTGCAATGACGGCAGACAGCCTGCCTGCGGTCGCTCTCCAAGGTAAACAAGTTTACCTACTTGGATTATTCTATCTGTCGGCTTTGTCTATAGAACGATTTGATATTAGTATT
>JBJFFR010000006.1:0-5280 GCA_051891935.1 Oscillospiraceae bacterium | reverse complement strand
CAGCATCGGAAAACAAGCGTGTTCCCGATGAAGATATCATCGAATTCTGCAAAACTCCCCGCAGCCGTGACGAGCTGCAAAGATTTACGGGATTTTCGAGATACTACACCATGTCGAAAATCGTGCAGCCACTGATAGACAGCGAAAAACTGCATCTGACCATACCGGATAAGCCTAAGAGCTCAAATCAGAGGTATTACAGCGTTCTGTAATAAGGGTCACATATGAATGAATTCTTCAAAGGAAGGAATAATATGAAAGTTATAAGGAAAAGCATTGCTTTGCTTCTTGCAGCGGCGATAGCGTTCACGTCATTGTCGTTAACCGCAATGGCTGCAAACAGTAAAAAGAAAAGTTTGGAGTTTATCCACACAAGTGGACAATACATCGTGGATGAACAAAACAAGAAGTATCTGATAAAAGCGGCAGGCTTCGGAAATGAGGTATGGCAGAATCCGACAACTCCGCCGGAATTCCGTGTTGACGAGACAAAATATGAAGATCTTGCCATTATGGGCTTTAATGCCGTGCGGTTTTGTCTGAACTATCAGCTTTTTGAGTCTGACAAAGCGCCGTATAAATACCGCGATGTAGGATTTGACTGGATTGACCGTAATCTGAAGATGGCTAAAAAATATAACATTAGGCTCATACTTAATATGCACGTACCGCAGGGAGGTTATCAGTCGTGCGGCGAAGGTGAGGCACTATGGACGGATAAAAACAATCGGAAGAGACTTATAGCTCTGTGGAGCAAGATAGCAGAGAGATATGCCGATGATCCGTCCGTTATCGGTTACGGTATCGTCAATGAGCCTACCCCTTATGCGAAAACTGTTGATGAAGGTCTTGAGAAATGGCGCAGCCTTGCACAGTCTATTACCGATTCCATAAGAAAATATGATAAGAATCATATCATTTTTGTAGAGAAGATTAACGGTGTCAAGATCAAAAGTACCGGAAACGTTGTATGGGCTTCCGAGATCGATCCGGAGAAATTCTATCCAACTATAAAAGACAGCAATTATGCCTACGAATTCCACACCTACGATCCCGGCGCATACGCAAATCAGGGCGATGAAGGATATCCCGAACGCTATACATATCCTGGGCAAAGTAAACTTGTGGGCAATGCGTACTGGCTTGATTCCGTGGATTCCCCGCTCGCTTCCGCAGATAAGCTCGGCGAGTGGCAGTATGTTGAGACAGAGCCGTTTAAGATCGCTGATCCGAAAATAAAGATCATAGGCATAACCTTCGGTGCATCAAATACCGGTAAAAACGGCTTGTGCTATGCGGATGATCTTATCATATATGAGTATGACGAGAATGGTAAGCTTGTAAACACCCTACCATGTGAAACCAATGATTATCAGGCCGATTATATGGAGCTGTGGTCGATGGACGGCACAGGCAACGGAAAAAGAGTAAATGACTTTGGGCGCAGCGATAAGACCTGCATTTGCATAAGCGGTACCGAAAGTCTGGCAAATATGGGTATGATAAAGGTCAAGGCGGTGCAGGGTCACAGCTATAAAGCGACAGGTTATATAAGGATCGAAAGGACAGCTCCGGATCCGTGGGTGAACGTATCGCTTGCTTTATACGATTCCGACTGGAACACTTTTATCGGTCTTGACAAGGATTATCTTATAGAAAAAACGAACGAATTTACCCTGCAATGCAGAAAGAATAAGATTCCCGTGTACTGCGGTGAAATGGGAGTTCAGCGCGGCTGCTTCGAGGATGATAGAGGAGGTGAGCGCTGGGTAAGCGACCTTCTGGATATCTTCATTGAAAATAATATCGGTTTTACTTATCACGATCATTTAAGCGAGAATTTCGGCATATACTTCTATCCGTTCAAATACATCACGGTGGACAATAATTATGTTACGCGAAACGAGGAGCTTGCAAAAGTGTTTGCCGAAAAGATCGGCGGAAAGTATGCGACTCCGAAGTACAGCCTTGCGGTAAAATATATACCGTCATTTACCGTTAAAAAATCAAGAAACAAATACCCGCTTTCGTGGAAAGCTGTCGGAAACATTACGAAATACCAGATACAGTATTCTTATGACGGCGGCAAGACATACAAGAAGCCGATAACAGTTGCAAAGAGCAAAACAAGCACAACGTTAAAGCTTAATTCCAAAAAGAGCTGCACGTTCAGAATGCGCACATATTACACCTACAAAGGCATAACTTATTACGGCTCGTGGTCTGATCCCGTGACTGTATGACAAAGTAAAGATCCACCGGCGTAGCCGGTGGCTTTTCAAGAGCGCCTAAAAGGCTCCGTTCTGGCAAACGTCTAAAGACGCAAAAATGGTCTGACACTTGCAGAAAAGATTGTTACTTGCTACCCGTAAGAACATAACGACGGAGTTATGGATTCATTAAAAGCGTTGGTACTTGAAGCTCAACAGATACTCAATGAATAGCCGAGTACCTCGGCACGCAGAAAGCCCGATTACAAGTCGGGCTTTATTTTTATTCTGTCTCACCATCACAAATCTATTTTGTCACACCCACACATTAAAAAATCGCTTAACCATGCGGGTTAGGTGATTTTTATTTTATCAGAAGTATAAGAAATTTTATCAAAAACTATTCAGCGAGTGCACTATTAGTTACACTATTTGGTTTTTTCAATGATATTCATAAAGGCTTTTCTTCTCTTTTCAGCGTAAGAAAAGCCTTTTTCTTTATGCTTTTTTCTTCAAAATTACATTAGACACGCAGTTCACAACTTCCTCTTTACTCCTTTCACGCAGATGCTGATATATATTCAAAGTGGTCGTCGCGTTATTATGTCCTAACCATTTACTTATCGTCACAATATCAACACCATTAAAGCCTAGTTGCGTTGCCAATGTATGCCTAAAAGCATGAGGGTTTATATGTGGAAGCCCTTCTCTCTTCGAAAACTTGTCAAGGTAATCTGTGATACTGTCCGGATTCATAGGATATCCAAGCTTTTCCATATTTTTCTCTTGAAGAAAGAGAAAATCAGCTTTTTCTTCGTGAATTTCACCTTTTCCGTCCGGTATTTGAATATATTCGTGCCAAGAGGCACCACAATCTTTGCGTAATTTCTGCCACCAGTTATGATACTTTTCGAGCAATTCGAATGTTTCATCTGGAAGAATAACAATGCGATTGCTTGTGACTGTCTTCGGAGTGTCCTAATATACGCCTATCTCTGCTTCGTATAG
The DNA here is from genome assembly GCA_051891935.1 of Oscillospiraceae bacterium. Classification (GTDB taxonomy): domain Bacteria; phylum Bacillota; class Clostridia; order Oscillospirales; family Ruminococcaceae; genus UMGS363. Next base: position 2,062 of record JBJFFR010000006.1, on the reverse strand, counting down.
AAGATTATTTCTGTATGTAGCGCTCTTTTCTCAAAATCCACAGCAGACCACTTCAGTCCCATAATTTCGCCTCGTCTGCAACCTGTTACAATGAGTATATTCGTGATAACACGCCATTTCAAGGGTTCTTTCTGTAGCTTATCTCGTATCGCTTCCAACACATCAAGTTCGTAACCTTTTCTCTCAATAGATGCACCTCTTAATACTTATTGCTGATTATAGCAATCTGTAAAGGACGGATATCCTACATAATATTTAGCCTGTTCGGCAAACATTTTTGAATATATTCCCCCCATGTTGGCAACAAGCTCATCATGAGTACCGTATTCCTTTATGGTATCCTCAGCGAAAACCGCAATCCTGTCGCAGAATTTGCAGCTTGAAAGCCTGTGGGAAATATATACCGCAGTTTTACCGCCCACAAGTGTATCGAACTGGCGGTAAATCTCGTATTCCGCAACAGGGTCGAGGGCGGCGGTAGGTTCGTCAAGGATTACAATGGGAGCGTTTCGGAACAGCGCTCTTGCAATAGCGGTTTTCTGCCGCTGACCTCCCGACAGGTCAGTGCCGTTCTCGTCAAAGCTCTTGTAAAGCATTGTGTCAAGCCCTTTCGGAAGCTTCTTTGCGTCCTCAAGAAGTCCCGAAAGCTTTAATACCTCCTCAATATCCTTATCCTCCGCCTGCTGACCTAATGTAATATTCTCACGAAGGCTGAAGGCGAAGAGCTGGAAATCCTGGAAAACTACGGCGAAGAGCTTCCTGTATTCCTCGTCGGAATACTCTTTAATGTTTACGCCGTCAACAAGAATTTCCCCCTCGGTAACATCATAAAGCCTGCAAAGAAGCTTTATGAAGGTGGTTTTTCCCGCACCGTTAAGCCCAACTATGGAGAGGTGTTCTCCTGACTTTATGGTAAGGTTTATATCCCTGAGCACAAGCTTTTCCGACCGTGGGTACTTAAAGCTTACATGACGGAATTCTACCACGTGCTCGCCCGTTTTTACAGGCTTATCGCCCTTTTCCATAGCCTCGGGAAAACGCATAAATTCAATGTACCTGTGAGCGTAAGCGCATTTCTGGATTATATCCTGAATTCCGCTTACAACGCCGTGAAGGCTCCAGTAAAGGGTGCCTGCCGCAGTTATGCACATAGAGAAATCGCCTACCGTTATTGCCTTTGTAACCGCAAGATAGCCTATATAGAAATAGCTTATTCCGTCACGAAGAGCGTTTGTACCGTCCATAGCCCAGCTGTTTTTGCGCTGCTTCTTTGCTTTTTTATGCCATACGCCAACCTGTTCGTCGGAGTAGTGCTGCGCCTTATCGCACATCATATCCGCGCTGTCGTAAAGACGGATATCCTTACCAAGTCTGAAATCCGCAAGCTGATAGAAAACATAGCCGAAAATGCGATTGCTTTTAGCAAGCTCCATAAAGCTGTCACGTTCAATTTTGTTGTTTTTTGCATTGAAAATTGTGATGATAACAAGGGCTGCAAGCTGAACAGGGAGAAGTAAGGGACAGGTCAGCAGTATAATCGTTGAAACGCCAAGAAGCGTCGCAGCATTATTAACAAGATTGAACACTGCACCCAGCACGCCCACAATACCGCCGCTGTACCAACTCATGCCTTCCTGCGCCTTCTGAAGAGCGTCCAGCGCTTCGGGATTCTCGGTATGCTCGAAATCCATGCTCATTGTATGGTGGGCAAGCTGAATATCAATATGCTCGTTGAACCATTCGGAATGTATAGCTTCAAGCTGTTCCGCCGCTGAATTCAAAGTGGCTGTAAACAGCATTATTCCAACATATATTCCCGCAAAAATCAGGGCATTTTTTAGGTGCAGTTCTGCAACGCCGCCGCTTATGGCAAGTACAAGCTGGTCAATAATAAGCTTCGCCATAATAGCGTCCTGCATTTTCGAAACGAACTGCCCGATAAATCTCATCAGATAAACAAGAAATACCGAGGGGCGTTCCTTCCATGCAGTTTTGAACACGAATTTCAGCGTTTCACGGGTTAAGCCCTTTTGCTTTTTTTCAGACATTTGCCGCCACCTCC
>JBJFFR010000005.1:0-5412 GCA_051891935.1 Oscillospiraceae bacterium | reverse complement strand
ACATCAAAATCAAGGTCACGGTACTCGAACATTTCACGTTCGCCTATAGTATCTGCCGAGCATACGGCATATCCGTTTTCATCAATGGTGAGATATTTTCCGTTTGCTTTTGATCTTATGGCAACCTTGTCATAGCCGTTGTCATAAAGGAGCTTTTCCTTTCCCAGTGAGCGTTCAAAGCCGTTTAAAACGGAGTATTCATAGGTGGAATAGCCTGTGTACCAGTCCCGGAGATTTTCATCGGCATTGGGACCGCAGACAAGCAGCTTTTTTATGCTGTTTTTCGACAAGGGGAGAATGCCGTTGTTTTTCAGAAGGGTAACGCCCTCTTTTGCAGCCTGCAGGTTTATCTGACGTGAGCTTTCGCAGTTTATGATATCCGGCGAAATATTGTCAAAGGGCGTGGAGCCGTCAAATTCTCCAAGACGAAATCTTCCCTCAAGGGAATTTCCCACCGCTTTGTCGATGTCATCTTCGGTTATAAGTCCTCTTTTCAGGGCGCAGTAAGCCGCTTCGGTCACAAGCTCCTCATTGTCGGTCATTACGTCGCAGCCTGCCTTCAGACATAGCGCCAGCGACTCGGCGTGGGAGGTGCAGAATTTGTGATAGGTGACATTTTGTGAAAAATCTCCGCCGTCGGATACCACGAAGCCCAGTCCCCATTTATCCTTTACAACGGTCTGAAGGTCGGGATTGCAGATCGCAGGAACTCCCGAAAGCTCGTTGTAGGCTGCCATCATCGACCAAGCTCCGCCCCTTGTTACGGCAGGCTTGAATGCGGCATAGTAATACTCATGTTTAAGGCGCGGATCAATATTTGCGGAGCAGCTGCCTCGATCCTTTTCGTTATTGTTGGCGCAGAAATGCTTTAGGGTGGGTATGGTTTTCATCACCTTCGGGTCATTTCCTCTTAACCCCCTTGTATATGCGGCGGTCATTTCGCCCGTGAGAAAAGGGTCTTCGCCGTAGGCTTCTTCTGTTCTGCCCCATCTTGGGTCACGCTCCATATCCACCGTGGGACCCCAGACCATAAGTCCGCCCTTTCCGTCCCTGTTATAGTAGGCTCGAAATTCGTTTCCGGCTATCTCGCCAATTTTTTCCATAAGCTCCGTATCAAACATTGAAGCCATTCCAATGGGTTGTGGAAAAACGGTAGAGGGGCGGTCGTTATCGTGCGTCACATAGCCTCTGGCACATTCCGTTCCGACGAACCATTCCTTTATTCCGAGACGGTCAACGCTTTGGTGGTGGGTGGAAAGCATGTGTATCTTTTCGTCAAGGGTAAGTCTTGAAAGTAGGTCGGCAACTCTTTCCTTGTATGAGAGCTTTTTGTCAAGATAGGGAAGTGGCTGTTTCTTTTCGTTCATAGATATCCCTCCGTAAGAGAATTTATTTTTCTTTATTTTAAGGCAATTAATTAAATATGTCAAGCTTTATCTGTTATATTAACTTGCAGATATTTATGTAATGGGAAGCAGCTTCGGAATGTTATCGTCCGATATTCTCACAGAGTTTCGGGGCAGAGGTGATGAGATACGAGTAATACTAAAAACCATTTAAACTGTAGACAAAAAATCTGCGCAAAATCCATATACGAGAGATTTTTGCTTGATTTTTTGTACAGTTTTTAAATGGTTTTAAGTATAAATCAGCTTTTCTTTGCGGAGTTTTATGCCGCTAGCGTTGATATGGGTATTGTGGAGTTTTCTGCTGCAAGCAGCGATAAGAAACGAAGCAGGATACAGCTTGAAATCAACTTTATAGGGAACAAGGGCAGAAGCAAGCATTATATTCAGTCTGCGCTTAATATTGACACCGATGAAAAGCGCACAGGAGAAAAACTCGCTTGTCAGAGTCAAAGAACAGCGGAAAGGCTGCATATCGTTTCTATAATGAAATATGATAAGCAGAGCTTTTGATTTTCTTGTTGGGATCACCTGACAAATATTAAATGAGCCGTACAATTTTGCTGTACGGCTCATTTTTGCGATGTATGTCTGATTATTGCACAATGTACTGATCCCTGCAAATTCCTATCTCGGGACAATATCAGGACTCCTCCCGAGAGCTAAAAACCACTTTTTCCTCGGGCAAGTATTTTATTATCATTTCGTATAACAGCTCGGGCATGATCGGTTTTGACAAAAAGTCGTCAAATCCCATTTCGAGATACCGTTCTTTACTTCCTTCCACGGCATTTGCAGTTAACATGATGATCGGGGTATTTTGACAAAGATCATGTTCCTTTATGTAATTCAGGGTTTCCACACCATCCATTTCCGGCATCATATGATCCAAAAAGACCATATCAAAGGACAGCTTTTGCATAATTTCAATACAGTTTTTGCCACTCGTAACCAGTCGTATATCCATTTGGGAATTCTTTAATAAGTTCTTGAATACTTTAAGATTCATTTTATTGTCATCCACAACAAGTATTCTTGCTCCTTTTGCGGTGAATTCCATACTATCCATTGTGTTCGTATCATTCTCTCGGGATTTATCTTTAAAATCTCCTAAAGGTTCAGGATCGGTGATCGTCTGCACAATATCAAAAGAAAATTCGCTGCCTTTACCATACTCACTTTCAATATGAAGTTCACTTCCAAATAATTTCAGAAGGTGCTGCACAATATTCATTCCCAGACCGGTACCCTCTATATTTCTGTTTTTGGACAGATCAAACCGCTGGAATGCATCATATATTGAACCGATATCCTCCTTGCGAATACCCATTCCCGTATCCCTTACAGAAAAATGCAGTACCTCTTTTTCATTTTCCCTATGTCCGCTGACAAGGAATGTTACAGTACCCTGCGGAGTATATTTTACAGCATTTGTCAACAGATTTATTAACACCTGACGGAGTCTCTTATCATCTCCGTGATATCCCGATGGAATGTCCGAGGAAACCTCAAACTCAAGCTTTAGATTCTTTTCATTTGTCTTTACGCTGATCATATTATACAGATCGTTTATCAGCGTTCTTATCGAATAATCGACCTCCACTAATTCCATATTTCCAGACTCCAGCTTGGAGGTATCGAGAATATCATTTACAATTCCCAGCAGCATAATGGAAGAGTCTTTTACGTCCCGAGAATATTCCTGAATAGTTTTATCCTCACTTTCACGAGAGATCATCTCATTCATACCTATGATCGCATTGATAGGAGTTCGGATCTCGTGTGACATTCTTGCCAGAAATTCAGACTTTGCTTTATTCGCACTTTCTGCTTCTTCCTTAGCCTTCTCTAATTCATCAACAAGCCGTGCTTTTTCCAGACTGCCGCTGACAATACGAAACAGACTTCCGCAAACCGCTTCAAATGCAATGTAGATCAGACATCTTGGCAGCACATAGAACAAGAAAAGGTTGAGATTCGGATCGCTGTTGACCTCATTTAAGATAAACTTCCCGTCAACAATATAGTCATTTATACTGTTGGTTGTGAGCAATACCATATTGGCATCGCAAAGTCCCCAATAATAACCTCCGTAGACAACCAGAAAAGTGCTTATCACCGTCAGGATATAGACATAATTCAAGGCTTTTTTTGAAGAATACAACGTAGCATACAAAAAGGGCAAAAGAGATGCCAACACTACTTGGTAGGTAAGAAAGATACCTATAATGGTAAAAACGGCAACGATACAGAACAAAAGTATGTATTTTATCTTGGGATTGGATAAAGGTATTTTTTTAAGCAAAAGCAGTACCAGAAGATATATGATGACAGACGGGATATATGCCCTCATCATCAACTCCTCTTGAATAATAAAGATCTTAAGTATGTTTAAAACAAAAGTGATGGTAAAAACCAGCATAGTTACTGCGAAACATTTCATAACATATCTGTTGGCTATATATTCCTGGTTTTCAAAATAATCCATTGAAAGATTCTCTTTTTCCAGGATATTTTTTAATGCGCCCTCTTTTTTTGCCATGTGACACACTCTCCATCTCAAAGTAATTGATTCAAAATTTCAGATTTATGCCGTGTTTTTTCATTGTCAACGTTCCTGTTGCCTTATATTATATACCATATTTGGGAAATAATCAAGCTTTGTTATAAATAATAAAATAAAATCTCTTTGGGGACGCGTGGAAAATATCTTTGAAGTATATTGAGTTCTAAAAAGGAGCGTGTGCTTATGGAAGAATGATCGGGCATGGTATCAAGGTCACGCCTTACATTCGCGAAAATATGAGCGAGAGTATTAAGAGAAACAGAATAAATCAGATTAATGATATTCTGAAACCTCACGAGAAAGAAATAGAGTAGGGGAACGATAAAGAAACTAAGGCAAAGGGGATACTTTATATCGGCATAGAGCAGTTCCTGCTTGATGAAAACAGTATGAATATTTGAGTTTTTCACGGAAATCAAAAAAAGCAAGAAATTTTGACCCACATTTTGACCCACATCTTTTGAATTTTTGCCCCTTTTTGTAGTGGTCAAGAAAATAAAAAAGAAAAAATAAAAGTCCGCAAACCACGTTTTTACCATAGTTTGCGGACTTTTTAACTTGTCGAGGTGAGCTGCGCTCACTAAAGGTCATAATTTTTTGTGCTTTTCAAACGACGTATGTGCGGCGTTTGTATAATATTCAATATATATATTTATTGGGGATAGCTATATTATATCATACTTGTGATAATACTGCAAGTAGTTTTTTTTGCTTTAGATGAGATTACTTGGGATAAACAAATTTTTATCATCAGCCACATGGACAGATACGCACAAAGTCCCGTATCTGCCTGAAAAAATCAAGTAAAAACTGTTGCATTTTATGCAGAAATATGGTATGATTATAAAACAAATAAAGGAAGGGTGAAATGCGTGAAAACTACATTGAGAGCAAGACTTATGCGTCTTTGTACGATAGCTGTTTCGGGTACAGGTATTGTTCTTGCGGTGTCCTCGGCTATTGCTTCCTATAATGTTTCATACAATAATAATACCAGGCTTGGCGAAAGGATCACAGAAAACTGTGCGGCTTCCATTTGCGATGAGGTCAGCTTTCTGGAAGAAAGCCTTGCTTCGGCAGAGTTATCCGATGACGGCGATTCTACTTTTGACAGAGTCAGCCTTTGGTCAGATCCCATATATCAAACCGAGAACTGTGACGTTGTTATCGGTGAAATGAATGACGGCGATTTTGCAATTCTTCCCACGGCTGTGACCAACGGTGAGGCTGTCTGTCTTGCGGCATATAAAACCGATGAAAATATAATTATCGGTGAGCTTTCATACGATTACCTGGGCGCATATCTGGACGGTATTACCGATACGGAGTTTGCGTTTGTCACCAATAGCTATGGCGATGTTATTGTTAGCTCGGAAGAGGAATATCAGGGCATAGGTGTGAATATTTCTTCGCTGGGGCTTGAAAATGCTCTGGAGTATC
>JBJFFR010000004.1:0-5441 GCA_051891935.1 Oscillospiraceae bacterium | reverse complement strand
GTTGATCAATCGGAGAAAACCACTTCCACAACACGACCGCCAATCAAGGTTGTAACTGAAGATACAACTCCCGCCAACGGAACAATCAAAGGCGACAAGATATATGTGTGCGGTTTCGGTTGGATCGACTATGAGGGTGGCGGTGGCATCGGCGAGGTCAACGAGCAAATGTATCAGAACGGAAATAAGATAGGTTACTTCGGTGGGCATAGCGACACAGCAAAGCGGACGCAGAAAACAAAAACAACTCAACCACCGGACGAAATAATAACTGCCGACGCAACTCCTGCCAACGGAACAATCAAAGACGATATGATATATATCATAGGCTTCGGCTGGGTAGAGAACGAAGGCGGTGGCGGCGAAGGGACGTGCGATCACGAAATGAAAACCAATGGAAATAAGATAGGCTGCTTCGGATGAAAAAATGCCTAAGACCTGACCGGGTGAAACACCTTGTCAGGTCTTGTTCTATAACGGCGGGATGTTTCGTCCCGGCATGATAATTGAATGTTCGGTTAATGATGGATCCCTGTTTAAGGCATCATGTCAGAATATGTTATGACAAGGGGTCTCCGTTTTGGAGACCCCTTACGGCTATACAACGGTGAACGTTTTGTTCACCGTTACTCAATCATCAGAATGCTCAACCAATACAGAATTTTTTTGTATCAGGACATATTAAATATATTCAAATCAAACCGATGACTCCCTGTTTCGGGGAGCCATGCTTAAGTGAAATTAGATACAAAACGGTACTCCCTGTTACAGGGAATACCTATGGCATTGGGTAACGAAACATGCCCCATGGTACATATTGAAAAGGGGCGCCGTTCTGTCGCCCCTTGGCGATAATTATAATTGCGTTAAATCTCAAAAAAATATTTTTCAAAGTTGCACATTTCCTATTGACAAAAACAAAAAAGCTGATATAATAAATGCATACGTCTAAGCGAACGATATGTGTGCAAGGAGGTAAAGTGCCGAACAAGAATTTCTTTATGGTACCCAACAGAATATTTGATATGAAGCTGAAGCCGAGAGAGCTTGCTGTGTACTGCTGTCTGCTTCGTCACTGCGATGAGAGCATGACCTGTTATCCGTCACGCAGTCTTATCGGAACGGAGTGCTGCATAGACCGAAAGACAGTTGATATTGCTTTGAAAAATCTGAGTGCAGCAGGTCTTGTGTCATGTGAGCATCGTCATAGACAAGACGGATCAGCGACAAGCAATCTGTATCACGTAGCAAATCTGCTTGAACCTAACTCTGTGTAAAAAATTCACTGCGGCGGTGTAAATTTTCTGTACCAAGAACAAGACCCAGCTAACCAGACACAATGATATTGTTTTTAAATGCAGAAGAAAGAAGATATACCCTGCCATTTTTTGAAAAAGATATATCCATGTCGCTATTCAATCAAGAACACTTTTTCTCTTCGTTGTAAAAGTTTTCTCTGCAGTTGAAAATCCACCGAACAAGCGAACAAAGTCTGCGAAGTCTTTAGCCAAGCGGGTTTGCTCGTTCGATTGTTATTCGCTCTGTTCGATTTGTTCGGTGACAGTTCGATTTTTCTTTTCTCTGCAATTCCTTTAACCATGGGGAAAGTTTTATCCTGTTCGCTTGTTCGCTCGAAATTCCGGAATACACATCGAAGATAACGGCGGTTCCTGCGAGATATATCAGCGTATCGGGAAAGTAACCCCACCAACCATATAAAAGCGAAATTTGAGCAGTTTTGGGCGGTATTTGAGTGAGATATGCAACTGCTTACAACAATACCACTGCAATACATTTTCACAGGCAAAAATAACAGCATTTTCCGCCTCTTTTTCAAAATAGCAAGCATCGTGTTCGGCTGTCCGCCGACCACAGCTTGTCGGGAGAATCCGAACCCCTTTTGGCTCAGTTTCAGCAGAAAAAGCAGATATTATTTTGATGCAGGTTAAAGTCCGGGCGACTTTTCGCCGCCCGAACGGATTACAACGGCGTGCAAAGCCCACCGTTAAGCCATAAATCAGAGTTCTGAAAAAGAGGTCCAAAATGTGAAAATGCAAAATAACGGGCGCCTTTCAGAAGAAAAATGCCGATAAATGGCTTTGTAAAGGGATATTTTCGGGCGTCCGAGAAGCGAAAAGGCCATAATATATAAATCGTATTTAACCATAAAATATACATATCAAAGCGATATGTCGGCGCAAGCCGCAACATAACAGCGAAAGGTTAAGTACATGAAAAATCAGAAAGAAGCGTCCGCCCCCCACTTACAAATTGCCATAATTCCTCCCGATATCTTTGTCCATTCCGATAATGGATTTCCTGCCCGAAAAGTGATATTGTATATAAAAATCAGGAAGGCGGTGAGTGCATAATATACCCGCAGGAATCCAAAACTGAATAAAAAGGAGGACAGCCTATTGAGATTTATCGTCAGGAAGGATAAGCGCATAGCCGAGCTATGGCTTACAAACGGGGAGCAAAGCTATGAAGGGATAAGCGATTTTATCAGCGAAAAATCCGCCGAGCTTGGAGCAAAGAATTACAGACTTGCGGTATTCCGTTCGGGAAGCCGGAGCCTGTACGACTGCACCGAGGGACTTCTTAACAGCAACTTCTGAAAGGGCGCAGTGCGCCCGTACATAAAGCCTGACATAAATTTCCTGTTGAACACAAGCAACAAATCGTGTTAGAATATATAGGTCACATCTAAAAACCAACGGCTGACGCCTTAGCACCTCATCTGCTTGCATATTTTCCGCCATCTTGCACAGAAATTCCTTGACATACACAAAGTATGCCTGCGGAATTTCTATGCAAGCTGACAAAAAATTTGACTGCGCATCTGAGGCACTATGGTTTATAGAAGTGACCTAGAAAAAAGGAGGGACGCTATGGATACAACCTTAAAAATTGCAGGCTACTGCCGTATCTCGGTTGACGAGGAGCAGGACAGGGACAACACCTCAATCGAAAACCAGAAGGCAATCATTCTCGATTACGCAAAGCGAAAATTCCCCGAAAGCTCCGTTGATTTCTACGAGGACCGTGACCGTTCGGGCTATACCTTTGAACAGCGTGAGGGCTATCAGACGCTTCGCAGCAGGATGATGAATCTTGAATACGACATACTTATCGTAAAGGACTTCTCCAGATTTTCAAGGCGCAACAGCAAGGGACTTGTGGAGCTGGAGGATTTGCGTGACAGAGGAATGAGAATTATCTCCGTTGGCGACAGCATAGACTACCCCACCTACGACGACTGGACGGCGATACAGTTCCGATTTCTCATCAACGAAATGCCCGTAACCGACACCTCGAAAAAGGTAAAATCGGTTATTAAGCGCAGGCAGGAGGAGGGCAAATGGATTTGCTCCGTGCCCTACGGCTACCTTATGGTGAACAATAAAAAGGCTCCCATAATCGTTGACGAGCCTGCCGCAGAGATAGTACGGGAGATTTTTAAGCGCTATCTTGAAGGCTGGGGTTATAAGAAAATCGCCAACTACCTTACCGAACAGAACTTCCCGACGCCCCGAATGGCTGAAAAAATGCGTAAGGAACAAAGCGGAGAGGAGTGCCGCCTTAACGCAAAACGGGAGTGGAGTATCATAACCGTAAGCGAAATTTTACAGAACGATTTCTATATCGGAACGCTTCGTCAGGGCAAATACAAGCGCCAGCGAATCAACGGCAAGGAGATAAAGCAAAGCGAGATTGAGCATATCGTCTTTGAAAATAACCACAAGCCTATCGTTGATTTCCGTACATTCGCCGCCGTTCAGGAGCAGATAAAAATGCGGAGCAAAAGCGGCTATCGGGGGATAAAAAAGTACGAGAACGTGTATTCGGGCTATATGGTATGCGGCGACTGCGGTGCGCCTATGTTCTCTATGAGCAGAGGGGACCTTGCTCCTGCCTATACCTGCGGCAGCTACCACAGGCGAGGTCTTAAAGGCTGCACCTCTCACCACACAAGAACGGATTTCCTTGACGAGCTGCTGAAGGACTATATCAGAACAATCCGCAACAACTCCGAGGAAATGCTTGAAAAGCTGAAAATATCCCTTGAAAAGGAAAAAACGGAAACAAAGCGGAGTAAGTCAACAGTGGATACTCTCCAAAAGAACATCGCCGACATCAAGGAAGAAATACGGATAATGCAGCGTATGAAAGCCCGTGATATTATCCGTGACCCGGACAAGGAAGAAATATTCGAAGAGATTTACAGCGAGCAGATTGCCGAGCTTACAAACCGCCTTGAAGGCCTTCGCAATCAGCTGAATATGACCGCCGACAAGCACAACACCGTTGCAAAGGTGAACAGGGTTGCGAAAACCGTATTTGAAATCTTCGACGATATAATAAACAAGCCCAGCCTGCAAAAGAAGGATCTGGACTTCATTCTTGAAAAAATTGTAATCTACGAAAACAGAATTGACATTCAGCTTAAAGCGGATATAGACGCACTTCTCGCTTCAGGAACATTCCCTGAAACGGAAGAAAATCAGGAAGAAACAGGGGAAGAAAACACAGCCGCAAATTTTGATCCAGACGTTAAGAATATCGTATCAAGCCGACAGATAGTTCTTACTGCAAAAAACAGAAAGGACAAGGTTTTTGACGTCAATGTTGTCAGGTACGGCGACCCCTTAGAAATCTTCACCAACGCAGACGGCGAGGTAATCTTCAAAAAATACTCCCCGATCGGCGATATAACCGAGCTTGCCGGGCAGTATGCCGAGGTATTATCGAAAATAGGCGGCTGTCCTGCAGCGATATGCGACAGGGATCATGTTATCGCTGTTTCGGGAATGCAGAAAAAGGAAGTCCTTGAAAGAAGGGTTTCAAGTTCCCTCGAGGACCTAATCGAACAGCGCAAGCAGCTTATCTATACCTCCTACGACGACAAGCGGATTAACCCTATCGAGGGTGTTGATAAGTACGCTATCGCCTGTGCACCCATCATTTCTCAGGGCGATGTAAATGGTGCAGTAATAATGCTGTCGGGAGAGGGCAACGAATATGCAACTCCCGAGCAAACCGCTCTTGTAAAGGCGGCGGCTATGTATTTCTCCAAGCAAATGGAAGAATAGGGCGGAAGCCGCCTGCCCGTTCCTGCCTTTAACAAGACTGTACTATCTATGGTTATGATAAACGGCAGGATTAGCATTTTGTTATGATTAACGGAGCAGCAGGGAAGCCGCCTGCCTGTTCCTGCCTTTAACAAGACTGTACTATCTATGGTTATGATAAACGGCAGGATTCGCATTTTGTTATGATTAACGGAGCAGCAGGGAAGCCGCCCGACCCGCTTCTGCCTACCTTTAGCAGGATTATTCTATATACAGTATCATTGGCGGTATAAAAAGAAAAGCGACAACTAAGAAAATGCACCGCTCCAAATTGTACGGACAGCACAAAAACAGCTATCTATGGAATAA
>JBJFFR010000003.1:0-5483 GCA_051891935.1 Oscillospiraceae bacterium | reverse complement strand
TGCTTGGATAGCTCCCCATTTGCCGGATACCTTACTTGAAGCAGGTCACCGTGTGATGGATACTTTTCTGCATCAAACAAAATATTAGTCAGTACAGCATCAAAAATCTTTCCGTCAATATCAATCTTTATCGGTTTTTTCTGGCCTCGCTCAAGCTTAAAACCGCATTTTTCGAAGAGTTTCTGCTGAAAATCTAACGGCACAGAGAAGCCTTCTCGCAAAACAGATTGATCTACAACTTTGCTTAATAAAAACATAGTGATCAATCTCCTTCAAAAACGCTTTTTAGCAATAGCTTCTTTTCAAAGCCGCCGCGTTTGACGGCTTTTTCTGTACGCACTCGCTCCAATTCATCCAGGGTATATCCACGTGCTTTCGCCGCAGCGTGAATAACTTCAATTAGGTCTGCCAATTCCTCAATGTTCTGATCTTTGTGATACTCAACAAGCTCTTCATCCAGCTTTGCGTCGATCATTTTGAGGTATTCATCATCTGAAAGGATTTCGGTCTTGCACGTTTTTCCAGATGCCTCAATGATTTCTGGAATTCGATCACGAACGAGCTTGTTATATACGATTGTACCCATCATGTACTCCTTTACGTTGGGTCGCTGGGAAGCGTTTTCATGTTTGTACACTTATTCTCGCCGTTAAAGTAGTTCGTACATCCATAAAACACGTTTCCGTTTTTGGGGTTCATTTTAACGATCATATAACCATCTTTGCATTTTGGGCACTTGTAAATATCATGCTTGTGAACCTTATCATTAGTCATAAAATCGCACACTTCAGAATCATTTGTGCAAATCCAAAGCTGTAAACCGTAATTCTTGTTAAACTCGTATTTCAAAGGAAATCCACACTTAGGACATCTTAGATTAAACAAATCAACCACGTGCATATTGATGCCTTCGTCATGTGGAAGCTTGTAATCTTTAATAAGCTCAACAAGAAAACGAGATGGCCGATTTTTTGGCGTTGCGATATAAACTCGGTTCTTTGTTCGTGTCATTGCAACATAGAATAGACGGCGTTCTTCCGCAAAAGGCATGCTCTTATCCTCATGCATAACCAGTTTAATAATTGGATCATCTTCTATTTGGCACGGAAAACCGAACTTGCCCTCAAACATATTTATCAGAATTACATTATCGTATCCAAGACCTTTTGAGCTATGCGCAGTCATAAATGTGATATCAGCATTTGGATACTTATCGCTCTTGACATGGTTGTTTGGAAGCTCTTTGAAAGAACCGGTATTATATAGCTTGTACATGTCATAGTTATACCGGCCAATTAAAAGGATAGAACTTTTAACCCCATATTCAGCGATGATTTTTCCGATGATTTCTTCGACTTTTTCAGCGAGCGCCTTCATCGGTTTGAATCCGTCATCAAATGCCTCAATCACAACCGGATTTTCCAAATGCTTGGGAGAAATCAGTTGTTTTCTGATCTGTGCAGAATTCTTCTGGACAAAGCCGCCAGCAATATCAATTAGCTCCTGAGAGTTACGGTATGTGTGCGTAATTTTCAGTTCTGTACCGGCACCCATGAGTTCAAGGAAACGGGTGAAAAGTGTAATGTCGGAGCCGGAGAAAGCATATATCGACTGCCAGTCGTCTCCGACAGCAACGACCTTTGCTTTTGTGATTTCCGATAAACGTTTTGTTAAATTGAATCTTTGACGAGCAATATCCTGGAACTCATCAATAATGACATACTTATAGGGAAGCTCAATATGCTGACGCTCGATTTCCTGAAGATAGAAATGAGCGTCGTTAATCATATCGGCGAAGTCGATTTGATTGTTCTGCTTCAAAACAGACTGATAATGGTGATACACCTCTTCTGCAATATCAAGAAACAGCAAGGTGCGCGGATTGTCCGTTTTTTTACGAAGAATCTCAAACCCGGCTTCATCATAACCAGTGGTTTTGTATTGCTCTATGAAATTCATCATGAAAAGAATAAGTTTAATTATGTACTTATCTTTTCCGGTCTCAACAATCTTTTTATAAACCTCATCAAGATTTCTTGGTTTGAGAATAAAACCTTCCGCTTCAAGGCTTTCTTTCAGATGATCCATAAGCGGGCGACGGTCATTATATAATGACCATGTTTCTACAAGCGAAGTTTTATGAGCCTTGTGCAAAGCGCGTTTATCATTTATTGCTTTCTTATACTTTGCACGCTGCTCCGGTGTGAAAACATTACTGTATCCACTTTCGGTTAAAGCATAATGCTCCAGCCAAACGGCATGTTCACCTTGAGTGATATAAAAATCCGGCGTGTACTTTTTATTTGATGAAGGGGATTCAAACGGATATACGCGTTCATATTCGTAGTCGAGACCGTTCAAATACAAAAAGTTCGCAATTTGGACCTCTTGGACAGAGCGCAGATATTCACCCGTAATTGTCTTAACTCGTTTGCTTCTCTGCTGCTCAACCTTACGTATATACTCGCCCAATCCGCTTTTCAGCGTTTCATAGTCCTGAGAAGCTTTATAGAGATGGTACTGATTTAGATTGTCAAACTTGAAAACATCTTCAGTCAGATCGAAGTAATAACCCAAAAACAGAACCAGATTTCTCATCAGTTGCTTGTTGTTGAATATGGATTTTTCGAGCATATCAAACACAATCTGATAAGAAGAAAAGTTGATTTCCGGAGGTTCAACGGAAAAACGTTTCACAATCTCAAAAGCAAAAGCATGAAAAGTGCAGATCTTGGCAGGTATTTTCAGGCCTTTATTAATGCGATCCCGAAGTTCGCCAATCGCCTTGTTTGTATAAGAAATGACGATAATTTCTTCCGGGTTGATATGCTTCTTTTCGACCAAGTATTTTACCTTGGCTGCCATAGTTGTTGTCTTACCGGCACCTGCACCTGCGACAAGCAAACAATAATCATCATCTGTTATTACTGCACGGCGCTGTTCATCGTCCAGTTTAATGTTTGGGTCAATATCTGTTAGGATGTTGTCAAAGTATTCTTTTTCCTGAACAAGCGTCTTTTCAATATAGTCAGAATTATGCGTTGTGATGTTCTCCTCAAGAGTATGCATCCTTCTGAGGAAGAGTTTTAAGGCATCAATATCAACACGAAAAGACGAGGCATTATTGCATACATATTGAAAAATAAGCTTATTCTTCAGAGAGGTGTAATAGTTATCGTACGTATCATGTAAATGCTGCCTTTCACGCTGAGAGATGTAGTGGTCGGCAGAAAATAACGACACATAATCGCTGTCAAAAGAGATAAGAACATTCGATAACCCTTTATAATCAATGGCACTAAGGTCGTGATTTACAGCATCCGTATTCACATTGCAAAAATACTCTGAGGGAATACCACAATGTGGGCATTTTGATGCCTTATCAGAAATGGATTTTCCGCACTCGGGACATTTAATCAGTGCCATATCGTTCTGCCCTCCCGTGTTTTATATTTCGCTTCTCTTTTCGATTAGTCCAAGTTTTTTAAGTCTTGCTCGAATACCAGATTCTGTCCGCATCAAAGTAACGGCAATTTCAGAAACAGGAACATTTTTATTAAACAGTTCAATTAAGCACTCTTCTTGGGCCAAAGTCCAAGCCTGGCCTCGATTTTCTGTTGCTTTTTCTTTGCTTTCGTTTTTTAAGGCGACAATTGCTTCAATATTATCAACTATTAACAGCTGCGCATCCTTGTTGTAGACAACGACATTGTATTCTCCATTTATTCCGCTTCTGGTTTCGTTTGTAATACCGAGTTCAACACCTTGCGGAGTCGGATATTTTTTTGCCTTCCCATCAAAGCTATTTCGCAGTTCCAAAGCTCCGATACTAATAAGCCACTCTGTTATGAGTGAATAGCTTAACTTTTTACATTTTTCTAAGTCAGCAATCGCATTCAAAGCTTTTGTTATTTCACTTACCGAAATTGGTTTATCAGATGGTATATATTGATTCTTCTGTTCGTCAGTGAGAAAAAATGGAGATTTAGGAGCACTTTTAATCGCTTTTGCCGTTCCTCCATTTTCTATTACTTGCCGCAATATGTCAGAAACATAGAAAAAACATCTTGAAAGGCGAACATTGTTAATGACATCATTTTCGGGAGCAGCGGCGTCATCGATAGGATTGATTCCGTTGGCCAATTTATCAATATACATTTTCGCACGTTGCATTTTTTCGAGTTCAGTCATGATTACTTCCCCTTTCTATGTAGTGCTTTTAAGGTGTTCATTTTTCGATTTCGCTGCAACACGATTTATCGGTAATAAATTCCATAATATCGTTTGGCTCCACCTCAAGGGCAGCGCAAATCGCACCGATCACATCGGTGGTGATATCTTTATCGTTGGCAAGTTTGTACATCTGATAGTGGGTGATGCCGGCAGCTTCTTCCAAATCCTTTTTCTTCATGTTTCTGTCAACAAGGATGTGCCATAATTTCTTATAACTAACAGCCATTTTGAATCTCCTTTATGAGCTATTTGGCGCTGGATATAATAATACAAATATAGTATATAACGGTTCGACCGAAAAATCAAGAATATGATAAAGATTTCAAACTTTAGACAATAAAAAGAATGTTCTGTTTGAAAGAGTTTTGCTGATATCGGCAAAAACCTGCGATTCTCTTACTAACTTCTTTTCATATTTTGCCGATAGGACAGAACAATCCGGCCCTGCCGTAATTGGCAGAGCCGGATCGTGGTTTATATCTCGTCTTTCAGGTAGTCGGTGTACGGTGCTTTTGATGTAACGAAGGTATCGAACGTGAACTGTGCACCGAGGCGAAAGCCGGTGATGAAGCTGTAGAGGGTGGATTCACCGTTGACAGCTGCCCAGGCATCGACATACTGGAGGAAGCGTTTCTTTTCCTCGCCGGAAAGTTTATCCGTGAGAAAATCCTCGCTCTCGTTCAACGTCTGCATATCGTGCTGGACCTTTTTGTTCTGCTCGGAGCTTCGCGCCTGCGGGGCGATATTGCCGTAGTAAAATTCTTCGATAAAACTATTCATGGCAGTTTCTCCTTAAATTATTGAGAAACCCGTGCGTCCATGCCGTAAAAATGTAGTGTTTTCAATGGTTTTTGCTCGTGTTCTCACACTTCCGTATCACTCTGCGGGACCAAATAGATTGCCTGATTTGTCTACCAGATAAATCAGGCAATTTTCTTGTTTTTAGGGCTGAAATAGCCCAAAATTCTGTAAAATCAGAGAAAACCGGCTTCGGAATGGCGATCATAGCCAGACTGAGGCCGGTTTTTTGCGCTTTCAGACCAAAAATTCCGCGCACCTTTTGGGGCAACACTACGGAGCAGTGTTGCAGGAAAAAGTTAGCGGTGGGTGGATTTGAACCAGAAAAGGTTCGACTCCTGTACCCTGCTCCACGAAAGAAACCTCTTTTGTGGAATTCGCAAGTGGCAATTGCGGGCGGGGTGTGGTATAATCGGTGGTACTTTCAGAAAGGATCAGCATATGGACGACAT
>JBJFFR010000002.1:0-5541 GCA_051891935.1 Oscillospiraceae bacterium | reverse complement strand
GTCATTATATCACTTTTTCACATTAAAGGCAACTAAGATTGGAAAGAACCTATTTGACGCTTACATTGGCAATGCCAAGGTCAAGCAAGGTCACGACCGTCTGCAACAGCAGGCGTGAGGTCTGGACGGACTACGAACAGGCAAAGGCTTATTTCCTTGAACTTATGATGTCAACGGACGGCGAGGAACACGAACGTGCTGAGTGCGTTTATATTCAGCTTATGCACGGACTTGACGAGTGCAGCGACGAGGACGAATAAACAGCGTAAAGGCTTTGCAGAAATGCAGAGCCTTTTGCTATGCCCTCAGACGAACGGAAATGCCCCTCAGAGCCGTTCGAGCCTGCGGAGCGGAAAACTACTACCGCCTGAAAAGAAAAGCCCGCAGAAATGCTT
This sequence comes from Oscillospiraceae bacterium, assembly GCA_051891935.1. Classification (GTDB taxonomy): domain Bacteria; phylum Bacillota; class Clostridia; order Oscillospirales; family Ruminococcaceae; genus UMGS363. The sequence goes on along the minus strand of JBJFFR010000002.1, from coordinate 5,146 downwards.
GTAGCGCTTATTCTGATAATTTGCCTTATGCCTACTGTGAGCAGATTGGCAAGGAAATCAGGGATATTTCTGATGAAATTCCGTTTGATATTCCTGATAGTTGGGAATGGTGTAGGCTAAGTTCTATATTAAATAAACTTACAGACGGAACACATTCTACACCTAAATATGTCGAAAAGGGCGTTCCATTTATATCTGTTAAAGATGTAAGTTCAGGTAAACTTGATTTTTCAAAATGCAAATACATTACTGAAACTGAGCACAAATTATTATTTGAAAGATGTAATCCAGAACTAAATGATATTTTACTCACAAAAGTAGGTACTACAGGGATTCCTGTTATTGTTGATACAGAAGATGAATTTAGTCTGTTTGTAAGTGTAGCATTGTTGAAGTTCAATCAGGATTTTATTTACAATAAATATCTTGTACATCTTATAAATTCTCCATTGGTACAAATTCAAGCTACAGAAAACACTAAGGGTGTAGGTAATAAAAACTGGGTTATGAGAGATATCGCAAATACTTTAATTGTAATCCCACCACTCTCCGAACAAAAACGTATAGTCTCCAAAATAGAAGAACTCCTCCCATACATAGAAGCCTACGAACAGGCAGAAACACAGCTTACAGCGTTGAATACATCATTCCCTGATATACTGAAAAAGTCCATCTTGCAGGAAGCTGTACAGGGTAAGCTTGTTCCGCAGAATCCTGATGATGAGCCTGCAAGCGTATTGCTTGAACGTATCAGGGCAGAAAAACAGGAACTCATCAAGCAAGGAAAAATCAAAAAAGACAAGCATGAATCCGTCATCGTAACAAGGGATAAAATTCCTTATGAGATTCAGGACGGAAAAGAACGCTGTATCGCTGATGAAGTACCGTTTGAAATTCCTGAGAGTTGGGAATGGGTAAGATTAGGTAATATATTTAAAATAGGAACTGGGATGACTCCTTTAAAAAGTGAAAGCCTTTTCTACATGAATGGAAACATACCATGGGTTACTTCATCCTTAACAAATCAAAAGTTTATTGAAAAGGCAGATACTTATATTACAGAATATGCATTAAATAATACTACATTAGAATTATATCCAGCAGACACGTTAATTATTGCTATGTATGGTCAAGGCAAAACAAGAGGACAAATTTCCATATTAAAAATTTCTGCTACTATAAATCAGGCTTGTGCTGCACTATCGCCAATATGCAATTACAATGGACTTAATGATTATATTTACTACTTTTTTATTTACAATTATGATAGTATAAGAAAAAAAGCGGAAGGAACATCACAACCCAATTTAAATCTTGATAAATTGAAAAATACTTTACTTCCACTTCCACCACTCGCAGAACAAAAACGCATAGTTGAGAAGATAGAAGAGCTTATGACATTTTGTGAAAAACTGAAATAAACCAAGGGCATATTCCGAAACAAATCGGAGTATGCCCCATTTTTCACCAATCAATTATACTATCCACAATCTCACACTGTTCCGTAGCTGTTTTACGCAGATAAATGCGAGTAGTTTCAATACTTTCATGTCCCATGAGGTCAGCAAGAAAGGCTATATCGTTGCATTTGGCGAGAAAACTCTTCGCGAAACGATGACGGAATGAATGCGGATATACAACCTTTTTATCAATTCCATACTTATCAGCAAACTTCTTCAACTCACCTGAAATTCCTCTTGTGGTGATGCGCTCGCCACGCTGATTAAGGAAAATAAAACCGCTGTCTTGTTTTTTACCATCAAGCCATTCAAGTGCTTCATCCTGCAAAGGCTTAGGTATGTAGATTCTGCGAAGTTTACCGCCTTTTGAGTATAAGTCCAGATAGCCGAGATTAACGTGTTCCACCTTAATCTGAATCAGCTCACTTACTCTTGCACCAGTAGCAGCAAGAAAGCGGATCACAAAGTACCAGAACATCTCACCATCATCTTTGAGAGATTTCTTGAAATACTCGTAATCCGCTTCACTGATTACATTTTCAAGGAACGGCTTCTGCTGAACCTTTACAAAAGAGAGCTTCCATTTTTCTTTGCCGATACTTTCAAGATAGCAGTTCATTCCACGCAGACGGAGGTTTACAGTCTGCGGTTTGAAGTGATCCACAAGCCACACCTTGTATGCAGTGAGGTTCTTATTTGTCACGCTGCCGTACTGCTCGGTGAACTGTTTCAGGGCGAACAGATAGGCAGACTTTGAGTTTTCGGACAGATTTGTCTTGTCCAAATATGCCTTAAATGTGTCAATCATATCGAAAGACCTCCTTCCGATATAATTGTAACATCTTACTTTGTGATCGTGTTGATGTAAGGCATGATTTCTTCGAATTTTGCGACTATGCGGTGTTGTTCCTCTATTGGCGGTACGGGAACAAGAAAATGCTTTAGTTTTTCTGCATTGATATTTGATTGCCCAATTGCATCACTACGAACAGTTTGACAATAAATCCAATAGTATTGTGATTGCATAACATAGTTCAGATAATCACTATCTATCATAGGAGTAATCCTAACTAAATATCCCGCATATATTGCTGGCATTTCAGCTTTATATATAGCTGTTTTACCGACTATCTCTCTACTATTTGTACGATTAAAAAGCAAATCATTGTATAGCAATGGATAACGGCTGATTTCGTCATAATCAGACGAATATACTAACTTGTCATATATTATTCTGCCGTCTTGAAGGTTTCCCATTCGCAAAACGGGCATTTTTCCTTCCTTTGATGATTTTTTAGATGTACCGTATTGAATGTTCTTTGATATACTTCCGAGCCTACACCAACACCAACTCTCAGGAATCTCAAACGGCACTTCATCGGCTATACACCGTTCTTTTCCGTCGATGATCTCATAAGGAATTTTATCTCTTGTGACGATGACCGATTCGTGCTTGTCACACTTGATCTTGCCAGCCTTGATAAGTGCCTGTTTTTCGGCTCTGATACGCTCCAAAAGTACGCTTGCAGGTTCATCATCAGGGTTCTGCGGAACGAGCTTGCCCTGCACCGCTTCTTGCAGGATAGACTTTTTCAGGGCTTCGGGGAATGTGGTGTTGAGGGCGGTGAGGTGGGTTTCTGCTACGTCATATGCACTAACATAAGGCTCTAATTCGACAATTCTGTTCACCATCCGCTTTTGTTCTGTAAGTGGCGGTAGTGGAATCAAAAGGTTGCTTAAACTATCAGAATTCAGCGTTGCTCCTTTGATAGCGGTTTTAGTATCACCATTTTGAGCTATAAGAGGCAGAACCTTAAACAAATACGATGTAACAATTCTATCATCGTCAGCAAAGGGAAAAATTGAGATAATCGCTTCATTATGGTAAGCATCAATACCTAAGATTGAAACCTTGCCAACTGTTAGCTTGAAGCTCATAATAAGCGTACCAATAGGGCTAATACCACTTTTGAAAGTATTATCGGCTGCATATTGATTAACTTTTTCTTTTGTTGATAGAACAGTACCGTCCGCAGGCATATCAGCTATGGATACCCATGGATATATAGGATTCTCCCAATATTCCGTCTCTTTTCTCGGAGGAGTTTTACCCATAGAAAAATTAACGAGATTTGAAAAGCGTATCCACTCCCACGACTCAGGAATCTCAAACGGTATCTCGTCCGAAATATCCCGTATCTCCTTGCCAATCTGCTCACAGTAGGCATAAGGCAAATTATGCGAAGTTATACCTAATGCTATTATACCATATTTTGCACAAATATTCAATGATTCGACGGGCGTTTTTCTAAATATTTCACCAAGGACTTATAAGTCCAGTATGGGTAAAAAAATACGGCTACTGCATCTTTTACAGTAGCCATCGCTTATTTATTCAGAACATCGCTCATATTCAACAGAGCCTCTGCCTTTTCATCAGACAGCCTGCGGAAATTCTCGATCAAGTGCCGTTCTTTCTCCGTTAGATAGGTACATTCCGTATCATCATTGAACATCTCCGCAAGTGAAGAACCGAGAGCGACCGCCAGACGATTCAGCGTTTCAATGGTGGGCTTCCGTGTACCTTCTTCAATGCCCTTGATATGGTGTCCCGACACTCTCGTAAGCTGTGTAAGGCGGTACATAGACATTTTCTTATCTTCCCTGAGCTTGTGCAGTTTCTTCCCGACTTCCATAAAACCGCCCCTTTCTTATTGGCTACTATTATTATATACCTTATCGGACAATAAAATAATATCCGTGTAGGCTTGAATATATGTGCATTTAGGTGTATAATATGTGGTAACAAAAGTGAATAGGAGCTGTTGCAATGAACATTTACACTGTGAGCTTTTTTCGGGCATAGATACATAGAGCGTGGAACGGAGATAGTAAACCACCTTGACAAGCTCCTGCATGACCTGATAACGCAGAAGGAATATGTTGACTTCCTGATTGGACGGGACGGCGATTTCGACTTGCTTGCTTCTGCTGCCATTAAGCGAGCTGTTCGCAGTTACGGGTATGGCAATACCCACTTCACACTTGTCCTGCCGTACATGAAAGCAAAGTACCGTGGCAACGAAAAGGAGTACCTTGCCTATTATGATGGAGTCGAGGTGTGTGCCGAATCGTCCGAAGCACATCCAAAGTCCGCTATCCAAGTCCGCAACCAGAGTATGATTGTTCTTGTCGGTAGGTACTGCGTGGGGTTTCGTGTTACTATTTGGAACGGGGATAGTAACTCCAATGTCGCTGTGTCCCATCAGGTATTGAAGCGTCTTCGGATTCATCCCCGCCTTAGCCTGATTACTGCAGTAGGTGTGTCTGCATACATGCAGAGTGATTGACGTAAGCCTCTTCCTGTAAATATCATTGTACCTGTTTACCATGCGCTTGAACCGGTGCTCCCAGTGCATTGCCACAAGCGGCATGCCGTTCTGGTCAAAGTACAGAAATCCGCTGTATCCGTCAATGAATTTCTCAACCCTTGGTGCTTCCCTGTCTTCAATTATTGCCCTGAAGCATTCTGCAACCTCATCAGTAATCGGTATTTTCCTTGTTCCTGCCTTTGTTTTCGTGGATTCTTCCCACAACACCTGCAAGCTGGAAACCAAATGGATTTTTGCTTATAAGGTCATCATCCACAGCCATCTGAAATGCCGGACGCAGTACACCTCGTACTG
>JBJFFR010000001.1:0-26310 GCA_051891935.1 Oscillospiraceae bacterium | reverse complement strand
AATGATCTGACCTTCTGCACCGATGTTCCAGAATTTCATCTTGAACGCAAGCGTAACGCCAAGCGAAGATATCAGAAGCGGTATCATTATCTTTACGGTCGCCTGAAATGCCATTTGTGTGCTGAATGCACCTTTTACAATCGTTCCATAGACCGAGAACGGATTATAGCCGATCAAAAGAATGAAAAGTCCGCCTGCAACGATCGCTGCGATGACAGAAACGGTGCGAAGAATGAGCACTTTTTTTGCTCCGAGTTCTGCTCGCTTGGAAATTCTTATACGGAATCTCTCACGGTTCTGTACTGTCTGTTCAGCCATTTCCAAGCACCTCCTCTGCCGTTGAGCCTGTCATCATAAGACCAAGCTGCTCCTTTGTTACCTTTTTCGCATCAACGATACCCATTACCTTGCCATGACAAAGAACCATGATCTTATCCGAAAGCTCAAGCAGAACGTCAAGATCTTCGCCGATAAAAAGGACTGCAACGCCTTTTTTCTTCTGTTCGTTCAGAAGTCCGTAGATCGTATAAGACGAGTTTATATCAAGTCCTCTTACAGGATAAGCAGTGATAAGAAGGCTTGGCGCAGATTCGATCTCTCTGCCGAGAAGCACCTTCTGAACATTTCCTCCCGACAGCATTCTGACGGGTATCTCCGTTGACGGAGTTTTGATATCAAGCTGCTTTATAAGCTTTTCCGCAAGCTCACGAGCAGGCTTTTTGTCGATAAACGGTCCCTTGCTTTTGTTGTAGGATTTGAGCATCATATTGCCCGTCATACCCATGGATGAAGCAAGTCCCATTCCGAGTCTGTCCTCGGGAATGAAGCTCATGCTTATTCCAAGCTCAATGATCTCCTTAGCAGTCTTGTTGACAATGTTTTCCTTTTTGTAAAGCACGGCGCCCGAACGGATACCGTTAAGACCTGCAATAGTTTCGCAAAGCTCCTTCTGGCCGCTGCCTGCAACGCCTGCAACGCCAAGTATCTCACCCGAATTGATATCAAAGGTGACATCATCAAGCGCAACGCTTCCGTCAGGCTTGTCCACGGAAAGATGATACACATTAAGAAGCGGCTTCGGATCGATCGGCTCGGGACGATCAATGCTCAGACTGACAGGCTTGCCGACCATAAGCTCGGTCAGCATTTTCTCGTTAGTTTCAGCCGTGATGACCGTTTCGACCGACTGCCCCTTTCGCAGAATAGTAACACGGTCGCTTATCGCCATTACCTCGTTGAGCTTATGCGTAATAATGATTATTGCGCAGCCCTCATCCCTCATTATACGGAGCATATCGAACAGCTTTTCCGTTTCCTGCGGAGTAAGAACAGCCGTAGGTTCGTCAAGGATAAGTATTTTTGCACCTCGGTAAAGGACTTTGAGTATCTCGACCGTCTGCTTTTCACTTACGGACATATTATAAATCTTTTTGTTAAGATCAACATCAAGTCCGAGCTTCTTGCTTATCGCAGAAATATCGTCACGCAGCACGGAACGCTTTTTCAGCTTTCCCGGAGTTCCTGCAATAATGTTGTCAAGTGCGCTGAATGCTTCAACAAGCTTGAAATGCTGATGGATCATTCCTATCCCGAGTGCGATCGAATCCGCAGGAGAATTGATAACGGCGTGATTTCCGAGAACATTGATCGAGCCGCTGTCGGGATGATAAATTCCCGAAAGCATATTCATAAGCGTAGTTTTGCCCGAACCGTTTTCGCCGAGCAAAGCAAGTATTTCGCCATATTTCACAGCAAGATCAACATGATCGTTCGCAACGACAGTACCGAAAGTTTTCGTTATCTCCTTACATTCAATGGCATAATCGGAAGATTTTATTTCTGAATTCTCTGCCATATATGACCTCCGTAAAAATACTTTATATCATAGCTTATCATATAGAAAATTTAATCATAATTAATATTATATACTATTTTTCGGCTTAAATCAATAGTTTGCGCCGAAATCCCCCAATAAAAAACGGCGCAGTTCATTGCACCGTTTTTATTTATTTTTTTATATTTGCAAGTTCAGCATTGACCTGCTTTGCGACCGACGATTCCGGTTCAAAGATCGAGCCATATCTGAATATAGCTACTCCTCCGTAGTTTGCAAGCTTTTTCGCAGTCTTAATCTGATTTGCAAGCATATCGGAATTGTTTATCCATTCGTTTTTTCCGCTCGCACCTGCATAGTTGTCCGTCATTCCGATTTTATAGCCTGCAAGACCGATAACAAGCTTTACATTTCCCGATGAAGTCATGCTGCTCCAGAGTGAAATAGTGTCGGAGTAAGGCAGCGAAGCATTGTCGAAACCAAAATACACCTGCGGAAGGATATAATCGCAGTATCCGGATGAACTGCACCAGGTTTTTACATCGGCATACAGCGTGTCATAATTGTTGTCAACGCTTCCCTGCGGCGAAATGCCGAACAAAACGGTCGGGTTTACATTATGAACAGTTTTATACATACGTTTGACCATGTCATTTATATTGTCGGTACGCCACGAAGAAAGGCTTTTCGATGTTCCCGAAGCGCTGTATGCTGCACCGTCAAACGAAGCTGCGGTCGTCGGATAAAAATAATCGTCTATCTGTAATCCGTCAACGTCATATCCCGAAACTATCTCGGAAATTCCATCCGAAATAAGGCGTTCAACCTCGGAATAAGCAGGATTGAGATACCATCTGCCGTCCGACAATACAATGTATTTTCCCCGTTTTTCGTCATCATTGTACCATTTCTTGATGATATATGAATCGTCCAGACTTTTCAGCTGACTGTCAGTCATAAGCCGCATAGGATTTATCCACGCATGGACAGACAGATCTCGGCTGTGTGCTTCCTCAATCATTATTTCAAGAGGATCGTAAGAAAGCTTTGCTCCGATAGTGCCGTTGTAACGATCGCCCGTTGGGAAAATATCGGAACGGTAATATGCGTCGCCGAACGCTCTTACCTGAACATAGACGGTATTAAAGCTCAATGCCTTTACATTATCAAAGTATTCACCTATCGTCTTGCGGAACGATTTTGCTGACTTGTTCATCATTGCAGATGAATATTCAAGGTAAGATATCCATATTCCTTTTTGTTCGCTGTAATTCAACGCCGAATAGCCTTTTGCGCTGTACGAAACGGTTTCGATAGGACTTTCCGTCTGCAAAGTCAGCTCCGTAACGGTAGTTTCCACTTTGGTGACCGATGTTTCCGGGATCGTAGTCACAACAGCTTCTGTTTGTATTGATGACTCGGTAACTGCTTCAACCGCTGCACTTTCAGTATCCGTTTCATCATCAATGAGGTCATCCTCGGGCGGTTCGGTTTCCGCAAGGGTTGTCTTTTCGGTTTTCTTATTATCAGAAGTCGTTTCACACTGTAAAGTTTCTTCACTTTGCAGCTCATTTTGAGCTTCTTCCTTGATCTCATCAACGATTGTGGTTGTAATCTCAATCTCTTCCGTAATCCCTGCACTCTGCGTGGTTTCTTCGGTCAGAATAACGCTTTCAGCTGTCTGAAAATCAACATTCAGCGGCTCCTCCGAAACCTTTTTGCAGGCAGAGAGAACCAAACACAGCGTCACAGTCGCTGCTATAACTGAAAAGGTTTTCAACTTTACACATTTTAAGTAAAAAAACATTAATTTTCCTTTCGATCTCGCAAAAAAATACTCCGTATGAAAAATAATATAATTATTATATATCATTGACGGAAAAAAGTCAATCAATACATTGACATATTATTCGGTAAATAATGTATATTTTCCAACATTTTACGATTGAATATTTATGTTTTTTAGGTAAAAGATAATATCGGGATGGAGTTGAAGCTATGAAGAAAAAAGGAAAGATCTTCTATTCGGTATTGGGAGTTCTGACAGGTTTTGCAAACGGTCTGTTCGGTTCGGGCGGAGGAATGATCGCCGTGCCTATGCTTGAAAAAACAAACATTGATCAGAAAAAAGCTCACGCAACATCACTTGCGCTAACTCTCCCGTTTTCGGTAGTTTCGGTAATTTTTTACGCTTTCAAGGGAGCGTTCGAGATCAAGGACGCACTTCCGCTGATACCGTTTGGACTTGTCGGAGCGATATTGGGAAGCATATTTCTAAAAAAGATACCTGCAAAGCCGCTGAAAATACTGTTTGGCGTTTTCCTTATCATTGCAGGAGGAAGGATGATATTCAGATGATCCTAAGTTATATTGCCGCATTCCTGACTGGCATTCTTGCCTCAATGGGCGTTGGAGGAGGTATGATCCTCATTGTTTATCTGACTTTTTGGGCAGGAATCCCACAGCTTTCAGCGCAGGGGATAAACCTTATCTACTTTATTCCTATTGCAATTCTCTCTGTCATAATTCACACCAAAAACAAGCTTATTGAATGGAAAAAGATCATCCCATCATTGATTTCGGGTACTGCTTTCGCTGTCCTCGGAGCATTTGCTGCTGATTATCTTGGCTCGCAGGTACTTGGTAAGATTTTCGGCGGATTTATCATTCTGATAGGAATAAAGGAGCTTTGGGGCAGTTTCAATACCGCCCCCGATAAAAGTTTAGATAAAAAATCGGTGTAAAGATCATCGTCTTTACACCGAAAAATCACTTTGAAATTGTTCCGTCGATCAGTTCTTTGTTAGTGTCATTCTTCTGTGCCTGCTGTTTCTTTTTGAGATTATCCTCTCGTTCAACCGCAAGCTGTTTTTCATGTTCCTCCATGATATTCTTATCAGGTTTATGGAGATCATCATATCGTTCAACAAATTCAAGTGCATCATATTCGTTGAGCGGCTTGCTCATAAGGAAGCCCTGAATGTAGTCGCACTTCATATCCTTCAGGAAGTTATACTGACCGACAGTTTCGATACCTTCGGCAACGGTTTTTATTCCGAGGTTGTGTACAAGGTCGATTATCGAGTCGGTTATCGCCTGATCGCGTTTATTGTTATTGATCTCGTCAACGAATGACTTGTCGATCTTAAGACACTTTATCGGGAAATTCTTAAGGTAATTGAGTGATGAATAACCTGTTCCGAAATCATCGAGGGCAAGCGAAATTCCCATATTGTTCAATTCCTCGATAACGCTGTTGTCATTGTCGATAAAGTCGATAAGCGTTGATTCTGTTATTTCGATCTGGATATTCTTCGTATCAAGCTGTGTTATTTCAAGAACATGTTTGATCGATTCAATGAAATCCGCCCTCTTTAACTGTATCGGCGAAACATTTATCGACATGATTATATCATCACGGTATTTTTCGCAAAGCATTTTGAGGAATCGGCAAGAGCTTTCAAATATCCACATACCGATCTGAACGATATCGCCCGTTTCCTCTGCAACGTCGATAAATTCCTGCGGCGGAATATGTCCGAAGACAGGGCTGTCCCAGCGTACCAGAACTTCAAAGCCATGTATATCGCAGGTATCGCTGGAAATGATCGGCTGATAGTTTAGATAGAGCTCTCCATTCTTTATTGCCTCGGAGATCTGCTGTGAGATAGCAGCCTTGCTGAAATTCTGACGCTTTGCAGCATTTGTATAGAATGAAACTCTGTCCTTACCGCTTTCCTTTGCTCTGTGGAGAGCCATATCAGCGTCACGCAGCAGCATATCAGCCGTATCGTCATCATCGGGATAGATCGAAACGCCGACTGAAAACTTGATATAGATATTATCGGACATTACCTTGATCTGCTTTGAGAATACGGACTGCATCGTATCTATTGCTTTATATATCTTCTGATAATCGTCACCGAATTCAACAATAACAATAAATTCATCACCGCTGAATCGGAATACTCTTCCTATCTTGCACAATGATGTTGAGAGCATAGTAGCAAAAGTACAGAGAACAGCGTCACCGAAGTTATGACCAAGGTTTTCGTTCAGCCACTTGAAGTTGTCAAGGTCAACGAACATTATAGCAAATTTTCCGTCCGAGATCGTATCGTTTGATTTATTTCTGCTGATAATAGATTCAAGGTGATAGTACAGCGTATTTCTGTTCGGGATGCCCGTCAAAGTATCATTAAGGCTGTACTGAAGAATTATCTCATTCTTTGCAGCAAGCGTTGAAGAAATCCTGTTGAGCTGTTCAGCCGTTTTGAGAAGGCAATTATCGGGAACAGCGGAAGTGTCGATAACATACTTGAAATTATCGGAAGTGATATTATCCACCGCTTCCGTAATTTTGTCAAGAAGCTTGTATTCGGATTTTTGCCTGTTCTTAATGTATATACCGAGCAGTATGAGCAGACAGGCAAGAACGATCACCGAACCCGTGAATAAACCGAAAACGCCGCCGTCTATGGCTGCTTTATCAAAAAGGATGACGATATTCCAGTTTGGAACAATGGATTTTTCCACGCTGAAATAGGTCTTGCTGCCGAAACCAAATCCGTTAGAATAGCTTTCGATCCCGTTATCAAAGGTCGAAGACTGGACGAGAATGTTAAGCAGCGGAGCAGAGCTGACATCATATCGGTTCGTAAACTCGGCGCTTGACGGAGAATAAACGATGCTTCCGTAATTGCAGGTAACGATCGGATAACAGTTGCTGCTGAATGTATATTGCTCGATGATCTTTTTAAGACCTGCTATGTCTATCTCCATTCCGACAAAGCCAATGATATTTTCCGAAGAATAAACAGGAGAAATAACTGTAAAAACTTCCTTTTCGGGATAGATCATCGAAGCGGAGAGCGATGTGCAGTAGGTATAATTCGTCATTCCGCGCAGTGAAATATCATTATACCAGTAAAGGCTGTCGAGCTGCAGCTTCTCCGAATCAATAAATTTTCCCTCATCCGAAACAAGTGCCCTGTCATTTTCAAAAATGACCCATGATGAAACGACATCCGAATTGGCGATCGACATATTTGAAAGCACTACATCAACTTCATCAAAGCTGCTGCTTTCCAATACTTTCTTCTCGGATTCGGCACCCTTGCCAATATAATCAACTATTTCCTTTTGTTCCGAAGCACTCTTGACTGCATCAAGCTTCGGCGACATATAGTCCCTGACGATATCGGAAATAAGCGCAGCAGAATTGTTCATCATCACCATACTGCTCGTATCAGTTCTTATCCGTGCAAGAATGAAAATTATAACGGAAAAGACCAAAAGAAGCACTACGGCTGCTCCGATGAAATATAAAAGCATATTATTCTGTGCGGTTTTTAAATGTCTTTTTTTAGCTTCTGACATATAATAGCCCCTTTTGACTCTGACAGAAAATATCCATCCAATATGAAATACTCATATATATATTATAACACATATTAATTTTTTAGTAAATATTTTTTCGTTTTTATTGTAGCAACATACAAAAAACGCAATTAAAATTAGCTAATTTTTACAATAAATATTGTATTAATTTATATGTGTTTAATTTTTATACATAAACTTCACTATATCTATATCTTTGTAAGTAACAATATATGTCACAGCAATGGCAGCACACTGGCTGATTATGAGCAGACCAAGCCCTATAAGTCCCCATACCGAAAGCACATCTATCGTCCTTGCCGATGTGAAGCTGTCAACGAACGGCACCGTGAAAAGATCTGCCAGCAGGAAAATATTGAACATATCAGGCAGAACACCGATCTTTGAGAGAACAAGAACGACATACATAACAATAGAAATGATCGGACCGCCGACAGCCATTTTAACAGGCATATACTTGTCATAAGGTACCTTGTGATAATTCACGGCATCACGATCCATTTTCGCAGCATTGAACGCCCAGTTGAAATATAGTCCAAGCGTAAGAACGAGCGTACACAGTCCGATAATTACTTTGATGATGACCGAACCGCCGAACATTCCGTTCATTGCGATCATTGAAAGCACCAGAAACATTGACATAAATTCAGCAATAATGCTGTAGCCGATACCTTTCAGTATTCTTTTGAAAATATTTTCCGTCTTGAATTTCCCGGACATATATTATAGATCCTTTCAGATATTTGTTTTTGCCCCATTATAAGTTTGCGCTTATATTACCGCTGAAATATTCAGCTTTTTCCTATTTATTATACAATACTTTTTGTTATTTTTCAATATATTTCGCAAATATTTTTTATGCAATTTCAGATAATACTGATATGGGGTTTGCAGAGGTATAACAATGACTGACAAAGAAAAGCTATTAACGGCTGTTTTGCAGAATTCCGAAATGGGTTCATCGGCGATACGGCAGATATTCCCCTCGGTGAAAAACGACTCGCTGCGCAAGGAACTTCGCCGTCAGCTTTCGGAATATGAAAAACAGCACAACACAGTCTGTCGGCAGATGCAGGTGCTCCATCTCAAAGGAAAACCTATTTCTCCCGCAGCAAAAGCTATGGGCAGCATCGGTATAGCTGTAAAGGTCGCATCGGACAATTCCTCGGAGCATCTCGCTGAAATGCTTATACAGGGAACAAATATGGGGATAATCGAGATCAACAAAGCGCTCAACTCCGCAAAAGGCATCTCGGGCAGCCTCAAAGACGAAACCAAAGAGCTTCTCTCAAAAGAACAGCAATATATCGACAGGCTCAAAGCATATCTATAATACTAATCCCTCATTAAAGTGTAGACAGAAAACCTGCGCAAAATCCATATATGCGAGATTTTGCCCCCATTTTTGTACACTTTATAATCGGGGATTAGTATAAAATAAAGCTGCTGCAGGATTTTTCTTGCAGCAGCTTTTGATCATTTTTTGAACTTATACTTTGAACGTTTGCGCATTTTCTGTGCCTTGATGACCTTCATTCGTGAGAATTCCTCACGTTCCTTTTCGTCAAGGCTGCCCGAAATATACTTTACGGTACTCTGATACTTCGGGATAACGATATTCTGGAGCGCATTGGCTCTTGTCTGTGTTTTTCTTATCGAATTCGTAAGACGGTAGATGCTGTTTTCGACTTCGGCAAGGGTCACGGTCATCTCCTTAACCTTGACAAAGCTGATATATGCCTTGTCAACGTTGCTGTCGGTATTCATAAAACCGTAATCGAGCGAAAGCTTTTTCTTTTCGACCGAAAGCTTTGGAAGCTCGCAGCCCATTACGCTTCTGTAAGAAACGCTTACCGTATTTTCAACGGGCATACCCTCGGCGATATTTGCAACGACGCCGTGCGTGATGTTCGCCATCTGGAGTGCGGAATACGCCTCGATATAGGTCACGCCGATGCTTTCACGCAGCTCCTTTGCCTTATCGACCATCTGCATAAGCTCACGGATAAGGATATTTCGCTTTTTATCAAGAAGCTCATAGCCAAGCTGTGCAAGCGCAAGCGACTTCTGCATATTAAGCAGGTTGCCTTTGGTAGGAAAAACCTGTTCAGCCACTCAAACCGCCTCCTTTCGTGAATTTCTGCATTAACTGAACAATTCTTCCGCTTTATCGTTGTATTTTTCTTCGAGAAGCTTCTCATCCACACGATCAAGAGCAGATTTCGGCAGCAGCGAAAGCAGATTCCAGCCGAGGTCGAGCGTTTCGTCGATTGAACGGTTCTCCTCTTCGCCCTGTGAAACGAAATATTTTTCAAACATACGTCCGAAGCGCATATAAGCCTTGTCAAGCTCGGAAAGCTCGTCTTCACCGATTACCGAAGCCAGCGCTCTTGCGTCGCTTACCTTTGCATAAGCGGCAAAAAGCTGGTTTGAAACTGCGGAATGGTCTGCACGGGTATAGCCTTCACCGATACCGTCCTTCATAAGACGGGAAAGTGACGGAAGAACCGAGATCGGCGGATAGATACCCGACTGTTCAAGTCCTCTGTAAAGAACGATCTGACCCTCTGTGATATAGCCCGTAAGGTCGGGAACAGGGTGAGTGATATCATCGTTCGGCATCGTAAGGATAGGTATCTGCGTGATAGAACCCTCCGAGCCGTTGATAACGCCTGCTCTCTCATATATTGAAGCAAGGTCGGAATAAAGATATCCCGGGTAACCCTTTCTCGCAGGGATCTCACCCTTTGAGGACGAGAACTCACGAACCGCTTCGGCATAAGAAGTCATATCCGTAAGGATAACGAGGATGTGCATATTCTTTTCATACGCAAGATATTCTGCCGCTGTGAGCGCACATCTCGGCGTAAGTATTCTTTCAATGATAGGGTCATTTGAAAGGTTGAGAAACATTACAACACGCTGGAGAACGCCGCTTTCCTCAAAGCTTCTGCGGAAGTAGTCGGCAACGTCGTTCTTTACGCCCATTGCCGCAAAAACAACAGCAAAGCCCTGTCCGTTATCCTCTGCGATCTTTGCCTGACGGACGATCTGAACGGCAAGCTTGTTATGTGAAAGTCCCGAACCGGAAAAGATAGGCAGCTTCTGACCTCTGATAAGAGTCATAAGCGCATCAATCGAAGAAATACCCGTATTGATATAGTTTCTCGGATAAGTACGGGAAACGGGATTGAGCGGTCTGCCGTTGATGTCGGCTGTCTTTTCGGGGAAAATATCTCCAAGACCGTCTATCGGCTTGCCGGCACCGCTGAAAACTCGTCCGAGCATCTCGCCCGAAAGAGCAAGCTCCATAGGCTTTCCCGTGAATTTTGTTCGTGTGTTGGTCATTGAAAGACCCTTTGTACCTTCAAAAACCTGGAGAACAACACGCTTTCCCGATATTTCAACAACTCTTCCAAGGCGCTGTGTACCATCTTCAAGACGAATCTCAACGACCTCGTCGAACGAAGCATTGTCAACATTGTCAAGGACAACAAGAGGTCCGTTGATCTCTTTCAATCCTACATACTGTAAGCCCATATCAGACGACCTCCTGTAAAAGCTTCTTTATTCCCTGCTCGATCTCAACATTCAGCAGGCGGAACATTTCGGGCTTGTCATTCGGTATATCGTATTTTACCTTGATGACCTTTTCAAAAAGTCCCGTTTCAAGCAGAGCCGCAGCCGTTATGCCCGAAGCAACAGCCTTTTTCGACTCTTCATAAAGGCAGAGTATTGCTTTCATCATAAGGTACTGCTTTTCAAGCGGAACATAGGTATCATCCTTATGATAAGCATTCTGCTGTAAAAATCCTACACGAACAACTCGTGCGATCTCGATTATAAGCTTCTGATCCTCGGGGAGAACGTCCGAACCGATGAGCTTTACGATCTCCATAAGCTTGTTTTCTTCGTGCAGTATCTTGGTTATCTCAAGACGGCACTTCATAAACTCGGGATTGACGTTTTCCTCATAATATTCGCTCAGATCGTCCATATACTCCGAATAGCTGTCGTTCCAGTTGATAGCAGGATAATGACGGGCATACGCAAGAGCCTTGTCAAGCGCCCAGAAGCATCTTACGAAACGCTTTGTGTTCTGTGTAACAGGCTCGGAGAAGTCTGAACCCTGCGGAGAAACGGCACCGATGATCGTAACGGAGCCTTCCGAGTCGTTGAGGTTGCGTACATAGCCTGCACGTTCATAGAATTCGGAAATTCTCGACGGAAGATATGCAGGGAAGCCTTCCTCGGCAGGCATTTCTTCAAGTCGTCCGCTTATTTCACGGAGAGCTTCTGCCCAACGCGAAGTGGAGTCAGCCATTATGGCGATATGATAACCCATATCACGATAGTATTCAGCAAGCGTGATGCCCGTATAAATTGAAGCCTCACGGGCAGCAACAGGCATATTTGACGTATTTGCGATAAGTACGGTTCTGTCGGTAAGAGCCTTTCCCGTTCTCGGGTCAACAAGCTCGGAGAATTCTTCAAGGACCTGCGTCATTTCGTTTCCTCGTTCACCGCAGCCGATATAAACGATGATATCCGCATCGCACCATTTTGCAAGCTGGTGCTGCGTCATGGTCTTGCCCGTGCCGAAACCGCCCGGGATAGCCGCAGTACCGCCCTTTGCAATAGGAAGAACCGTGTCGATAACACGCTGTCCCGTGATAAGAGGTCTGTTTATTGGAAGACGATTAGTGAACGGACGAGCCTGCTTGATAGGCCATTTCTGGCAAAGTGTAAGCTCGACCTCCGTGCCGTCGTCCTTTTTGAGCTTTGCGACAACATCATTTATTCTGTAATCGCCGTTTTCAGCGACCCAGCTTATCTCACCCTTTAAATAGGGCGAAAGCATACATCTGTGCTCGATAACCGGTGTTTCGGGGCAAACGGCATAGATATCGCCGCCCTTAATGCTGTCCCCTGCCTTTACCTTCATTGTAACGCTGTATTTTTTCTCAGTATCGAGAGAGGAAACAGTGCTTCCCTCTCCGATGAATGCGCCGCTGATCTCTTCAAGCTTTTTCAGCGGACGTTCGATACCGTCAAAGATATTTGAAATTATTCCCGGTCCGAGAACTGCGGACATAGGCATTCCGCTGCCCGTTACAGGTTCGCCGGGCTTTAATCCTGTCGTTGATTCATAAACCTGGATAGTGGTCTCCTCGCTTGACATATTGATGACCTCGCCGACAAGCTTCTTTGCGCCGACATACACCATTTCAAGCATTGAGAAGTCCGTTGTATCCTTAACCTTTACAACAGGGCCGTTAATGGAATAAACTGTATTCAATCCTATTTCCTCCCCTTATTCCGCAAAGGCATTGCTGCTTACGAACAGGCTTTTCTGTTCCTCTACCGCAAGATCAAAGGTCTTGTCGATGATAGTGCCCTTTTCCTTTGAATAAACGGAAAAACCGCCTAACTTTATCGAGCTGTCGGGGATGAATGTGACCTCCTGCGCTTTGATGACCCTTTTAAGAACATCGGCAAGCTTCATATCATCGGGCGAAAGACGGATCTCTGCACCGTTTCCGACATTAAGCACGAGCAGCTTTTTGATAAGCGTGTCCGCATAAGCGTTAGTTGAGCGGTATTCCGCAAGCTTTTCTTCAACCTTTGCAAAAACCTTGTCGGAAAGCTCCTCACGGCAGCGCAGAACGCTTTTTTTCATTTCAAGCTCTGCCTTTGAGATATCACGGACATATTTGTTTCCGCTTTTCTTTCTGCTTGAATTCATATATTTATCGGCAGCTTCTTCGGATTCCTCCTGTGCTGCGGAAAGAATCCCTTTCTTCACATTTTCAGCGTCATCCAGAATAGCCGAAACCTTTTCGTCTATCTCATCATTGACGGCGCAGATAAATTTCTGCAGCTTCTCATTTTCTGTACTCATATTTTTGATCCTTCCTCAAATCAAAGCTTCAATCCGATCGCGGATTCAATATACTTGGAAATATTCTCGGTAACATTTGAAGTGGCGTGTCGGTCGGGGACCTCAACAATAAGCGGTGATCTGCGGTTGAGCTTCAGATCGTAGACAAGCTCCTCGCAAAGACGCACAAGCTTCTCCGTTATAAGAATAACGGCGATCTCCTTATTGTCCATTGCTTCAAGAAGCGTTTTTTTGACCTCGGCAGGTTCGTGAACAACTACGCCCTCAATGCCTGCAAGGCGCATTCCCATCTGGGTATCAACATTATCGCTTATAAGATAAAGACGCATACTGTACGTCCTCCTTTCCGCCTTGAATACTCAGATAAAGAGCATAAGGAGTGCAACTACGAAGCCGTAAAGTGCGCAGGCTTCACCGAGAGCTGCAAAGATAAGTGCGTTGGAGAAGGTCTTCGGGTTTTCGCTTACAGCACCGATAGCCGCAGGAGCAGCTGCTGCGATAGCGATACCGCCGCCGATTGCGCCAAGACCAACAGCAAGTGCGGATGCTATGTAGAGAAGTCCGCTTGTATCAGCCTCGCCGTCTTCCTCGGCTTCTTCGGAAACTGCTGTATTTGCGGCAGCGTTTGCTTCTGCTTCTGCGGAAGCCTTCATTCCGAGAGGAAGAGCAGCACAGATGAGCATTACCGCAAAGAAGGAGCAGATATTAGCGGCAAAAGCCTTCTTGATGGACTTTTCGCCCTTTTTCTTCTTGATAGCGATAACAACGGGTACAAAAAGAAGTGCAAGTACAACTGCGGGGAGTAAAAAAGCATACAACATAATAAAATCCTCCAAAATTCTTATTCTATGGTTTCATCATAGTTAATTTTAACGGGTGTAAACGGTGTGCCGCCTCCCGTGTAAAAACGTGAGAATATCTCGTAAAATTCAAGTCGAAGCGACTGGATACCTACGAGAAGAGCTTCAATGCCCATTACGAATACATTTCCGATAATAACAACTATCGGAACTGCGCCTGCCGAAACCTGCTCGGCGAGAGCCATAACAACGAGCATCATTGACGCATGAGAAAGAACGAAGCCGCCTACACGGACGAACGAAAGTGTATTCGTTGCATAACCGAGCAGGAACTCGAATACTTCAAAGAAGTTCGCTGCGATAAAGTCGCCTATTCCGCCTTCCATGTGGAATTTTCTTCCCCTTACCCAGCAGGAAAGAGGTTCTCGCAGGAACATTGCAATAAGCGGAAGAATAATAAGGATCAAAACATAAGCAGTGTTTACAATGTGAACTCCGAACAGCTCACAAACTGCGCCGACAAGTATCGAACCGAAGAAAACAAAGCCTGCAATGCCGTTGTTGCTGAACAGCGCACTTTCGTATTCCTTGTTTTTTATGCCGGTTATAATGTTTATCACAATTGAAATAAACATTATGAATACACCGATAACTATGCCGCCGATAAGAATCGTCGTAACGTTTTCCATTACTCTGAACGGCAGGAAGCTGATGCCCAACGCTTCATATACGGGATCAAGCAGATGTTCAAAGCCGAACACGCTTCCGTATATCAGTCCGAATACTGCGCCCGAAATACCGACACGGGTTAGTATCGGACCGAGCGAGAATTTCTTGAATTTCCAGAGCAGCGCACCGAGAAGTGCGATCACAAGTCCGTGTCCGACGTCGCCGAACATTATTCCGAAAAACAGTGTGTATGTTATTGCAACGAACATTGTCGGGTTAACGCCATTGTATGCAGGAAGTCCATACATTTCAACGAACATCGAGAACGGCTGTGAAAACTTGTTGTTGCGCAGCTTGATCGGCGGCGCAAGCTGACCGTTCGCATCGGCAGGCTGCATAACAACGGAAACACCGTCCATATCGTCAAAAAGCTTCAGGAAGTCGTCTGCATCGCTCTTTGGCACGAATCCGATAACTGCAAACTTTCCGTTCGTAACGGCAGCCTTGCTTCGTAGATCGAAGTTGTCATGCCTTGATTTATAGTGTGTGAAAAGCTCGTCCAGATGCCCAATTTCAGCATCCATAAGCTCGGATATGCTCTTTTCAAGCGCTTCCCTCTTTTCGGTAAAGGCTTTGATCTTTGAAGCAAGCTCCGCGACCGCATCCTCGGATGTACCGTGTACAAAATCGGCTATAATGATACGTTCAAAGTAAAGCGATTTAAAGATATCATCTACCTCTTCCGCACAGGAAACAGGCGTTATATAAAGTCCCCAGTAATACTCCGTTTCCTCGGTGAAATACTCGAAATAGAACGTCTTATCGTCATAATAAGGCAGCTTATTGTAGCTGTCAATAGGCAGTCTGCCGAATCTGACCTTGATATGCTCACAGCTGAACAGCTTTTCAAAATCAGCGTCAAGTCCTTTAAGATGCTCGACCTGACTCAATGCACGTTCATATTCCCCGATGCTGTCGGTGACCTCGGTTTTCTGCTTTACGATCTCCTTGAGCTTTTCAAGAATACCGTCAACGTATTTTCCGTCTTTGGCAAGGTTTTCCTTGTAATCTCCGCTGACTTCGACATTTCCTATCTTGACATTCGCCATTGCGGAGATCTCCGTCATCTTTCGCAGGACGCTGTTATAAGGGTTTTCTTCTTTCAGCGAGGAAAAGCCTTTACTTTTGGCGTTTGCTCCTACCGCAGATTCGATATGGAAGCAGCCGCATTCGGAAAGCTTTTCAAGAACTGCGTCAAGATCCTTCGTCAGACCTGCGATATTGACATATTCCATTTTTTCAATTGACATAAAAAACAGCTCACCCCTTTTTAGACTATTATCAAAGATTCTATCTGCTTTGAGGGAACGCCGTAGCGAACACCCTCGATAATACTTATAAGATTATGAAGCTCAACTCCCATAAGATACATGAACGCATAAACACTTACGGAAGCAGCCTGTGAATCACGAAGCGCAGCCTTTGCATACTTGAAGCGCAGCTTGTTTGCGGCAAGCTCAAGATCATCGGCGTCCTTGCTGTCCAGCCCGTTCTCGGCGATCACTCTGCCGTAATAGGTCTTGGAAAAGCGCTTGATGAACTCATCACCGTTTTCCGATGAATACAATTCGGCAAGCCTTGCGTTTGACATTCTTCCCTCAAACGAGAAGGTCTTATCGAAGATCTCGTTTTCATCGCTGCCGAAGAATTCTTTCATTCTGTAAGCATTGATGATGTTGATAAGGTCGATATCGGTATGTATCATAAGGTCAAGCTTGTCCGCTTCGGCTTTGTGATAATGCTTTGAAGCATCAACAAGTCTTTCGTAATAGTCGCTGCGCAGGATATATTCGCATTTACCGCAGTCGATCCTGCCGTTTTCATCGGTCGGGACATCCTTCAGAAGCTCATAATAATGCGTTTTCTTAAGAAATTCAAGAAGTTCGGCATAAGAACGCACCTTTGCGATCTCGATAAGGTCGAACGAAGTCACTCCGTTGAGATAGATAGGTATGCTCTTGATCTGTCCCTCCGACTCGGCGTTGATAAAGCGCATACAGCTTAAAATAATATCAATTTCGGCGGAAATTATCTTGAAGTTGTAGAATTCCTGACGGCCAATGCGCTCAAAGCCTGTTATCCTGCCGTATAATTCAAAGTTATAACGCTGCAGAAGACTTTCAAGGAAGCCTCTGTGTATCGTATTGACATCGACCGAAGCAAGTATCGTGCTGTAATGCGTGTTTTTCTTGAGATAATCCGCTATCTCGGCAACGCTCTGCTTTGTCACAAGCTCGGAATAATCCTCTGCGGTAACTCGCTTTCCGTACATTGCTCGTATCTTCGCAACGGTCGCATAGTATTTGCCCTTTTTATAAGAGCCGTGCTTTCTGTTACTCACAACGTTCCCTCTTTATCAGCCGTTAACGATCGCATGGAAGATCTCCTCTTCCCATTTTTCACGGCGCTGTTCATAGACATTGCGAAGGCGCTCGATCTCCTTTTCACCTTCGGAATTAATAGCTTCAAGCTTCTTTTCAGCTTCGGCTTTTTCCTTTTCATCGATCTCTTTAAGTGTCTTATCGACAGCCTTTATGCGCTCTTCAATGATCTTTTCCTGCTGCTCCTTTGCGCCTGCAATGATGAGATTGCGCTGCTTTTCAGCTTCGGCAAGCTTTTCCGAAGCATTTTTATCTATCTCAAGAATACTCTGGATAATGTTTTCATCCATGACTTACGTTCATTCCTTTCTGTAAGCGATAATCCGCAATCAACTGTAAAACCCATGCCGCCAATAACGACAGCATGGGCAGTTTTTAGTTTTTAAGGCTGTGAAGAGGTGCAGGTATCTGTCCGCCTCTGTTGATGAACTTGGCAGGCGAATACTTGTTTACGCTCATAACAGGACCCTTGCCGAAAAGTCCACCCCAGTCAAGGAATTCGCCTTCCTTCATTCCGATAGCAGGGATAACTCTTACAGCTGTGGTCTTGTTGTTGACCATACCGATAGCTGCTTCATCGGCAATGATAGCGGAGATGACCTCTGCGGTCGTATCACCGGGGATAACGATCATATCAAGACCAACAGAGCATACTGCAGTCATAGCTTCAAGCTTTTCGATCTTGAGAGAGCCGCATACAGCAGCGTCGATCATTCCTGCGTCCTCGGATACGGGGATAAATGCGCCCGAAAGACCGCCGACCTTTGAGCAAGCCATTACGCCGCCCTTTTTAACAGCGTCGTTGAGCAGTGCAAGTGCAGCGGTAGTTCCGCAACAGCCGCAGCTTTCAAGTCCGATCTCTTCAAGAATGTGTGCAACGCTGTCGCCTACTGCCGGAGTAGGTGCAAGTGAAAGGTCAACGATACCAAACGGAACGCCAAGACGCTTTGAAGCCTCTGTGCCGACGAGCTGACCAACTCTTGTGATCTTATATGCTGTCTTTTTGATGATATCGGAGATCTGTGTGATATCCGCATCGGGATACTTGGAAAGTGCGGAACGAACAACGCCGGGGCCGGAAACGCCTACATTTATCATGCAGTCACGCTCGCCGACGCCGTGATAAGCGCCTGCCATAAACGGGTTATCGTCAACGGAGTTGCAGAAAACAACGAGCTTTGCAGCTCCGAAGCACTGGTTGTCGATAGTCTTTTCTGCGCACTCACGGACAATACCGCCCATAAGCTTTACAGCGTCAAGGTTGATACCGCTCTTTGTAGAGCCGATATTTACGGAAGAACATACACAGCTTGTTGAAGCAAGAGCTTCGGGGATGGAATTGATAAGTCTTTCGTCGCCTGCTGCGAAGCCGTTCTGAACGAGTGCGGAATAGCCGCCGATGAGGTTCACGCCGACAGCCTTTGCAGCCTTTTCCATTGTAAGCGCAAACTTAACGGGACTTTCCTTGCAGGCAGCGGAGATCATTGCGATAGGCGTAACGGAAAGGCGCTTATTGATGATCGGAACGCCGTATTCCTTTTCGATATCCTCGCCTACTTTTACGAGGTCCTTTGCGCAGGTCGTGATCTTGTCATAGATCTTATCACAAGCCTTGTCGATATCGCTGTCGATACAGTCGAGAAGCGAGATACCCATAGTGATAGTTCTGATATCAAGACATTCGTCCTGGATCATTCTTATTGTTTCAAGTATATCATGTACATTAAGCATTTAGTATAACTCCAGTTCTGAAAAAATACGTCGTTCAGACGGTGTGCATAGTGTTGAAGATCTCTTCGTGCATTGTATTTATCTTAAGACCCATGCTGTCGCCGAGAGCACTCATTCTGTCAACAAGCTCTGCAAAGCTCTTGTCAAGCTTTGAAATATCAACAAGCATTATCATAGCGAACATATCCTGAAGAACGCTCTGGGTCACCTCGGTAACGTTTGCATTGAATTCAGCACAGATACCGCTGACCTTTGCAAGAATACCGACAGTATCCTTACCAACAACAGTTATAACAGCTCTCATAAAAAGAAACCTCCGAAAAATAATTTATATACAAATCATTATATCACAACTGCTCCCACAAAAATAGACTAAATTTAAACAAAATTTTAGCTAATTTATTAATAACCATAAGTCATATTTCTATAAGAAAATGCTTTTCCACCGTGCAGCCTGTTTTTTGTCATATTTGACAATTCGGCATTATGCAGAAAAATGTAATAAAAAATTGTAGACTTTGCAGGGGTAATGTGGTATAATGATTATCAAGTGGCAAAATGCCATAATTCTGAATAAAGGATGGGTAGTAATGGACAATATCTTAAAACTCCTCAAGCAGAACGCTCGGCTTTCCAACAAGGAAATCGCCTCAATGACAGGAAACACAGAAGAAGCGGTCGCGGCCAAGATCAAGGAATATGAAAGCAGCGGCGTTATAAAAGGCTATTCCGCCATCCTCAACGACGAACTTGCAGACAAGGACAACGTTACTGCATTTATTGCAGTAAAGGTCACTCCGACTGCCGAATTCGGCTTTGACGCCATTGCCAAGAAGATCTTATCCTACGGAGAGGTTGAGAGCCTTACTCTTATGTCGGGTGCATTCGATCTCGCCGTTACAATAAGCGGTACAAACTACAAGGAGATCGCTCTGTTCGTTGCACAGCGTCTCTCAACAATTGAAGGCATCGTATCGACCTCTACGCACTTCTTCCTCAAAAAATACAAGGATAAGGGCTTTATGATCGATGCAGATGAAAAGGATGAAAGGAGCTTCGTTTCTCCATGATGGACTATGACCGAATTCTTTCCGACAAATGCAAAGAGATAAAACCGTCGGGGATCCGTAAATTTTTTGACATTGCAAACTCTATGGAGGGCATTATCTCGCTCGGCGTCGGTGAGCCTGACTTTGCTACTCCGTGGACTATCCGCAGCAAGGCAATAACAACTCTCCAGCAAGGCAAGACCGTTTATACTGCAAATGCAGGACTTCTTGAGCTTCGCTGCGCTATCTCAAAGTATCTCGAACGCAAATATGAGCTTAAATATGACCCGAAGGATGAGATCATCATAACGGTCGGCGGCTCGGAAGCTATCGACCTCTGCGTAAGAGCAGTTGTTGATCCGGGTGATGAAGTACTCGTTGTCGAGCCTTCCTTCGTGTGCTACAAGCCTATCGTTGACCTTATGCACGGCGTTCCCGTTGTTATCGAAACAAAACCCGAGGACAACTTCAAGCTCACAGCCGAAGCTCTCCGTGAAAAGATCACCGATAAGACAAAGCTTCTGATACTTCCGTTCCCGAACAATCCAACGGGTGCGATACTCACAAGACCCGAGCTTGAAGCGATCGCAGACGTTCTCCGAGGAACGAATATCCTCGTCCTCACCGATGAGATCTACTCTGAGCTGACATATCAGGGCAAGCACGTTTCCATCGCTTCGATAGACGGAATGCAGGAAAGAACGCTTTATGTAAACGGCTTCTCAAAAGCATTCGCAATGACAGGCTGGCGTCTTGGATACGTTGCAGGCCCTCAGCCGCTCGTTTCACAGATGCTCAAGATACACCAGTATGCGATAATGTGTTCCCCTACCGTTTCGCAGTATGCTGCAATTGATGCGCTTGAAAAATGTGATGATGAAGTTCAGGCAATGGTAAGAGAATACGATATGCGCCGCAGATACATCGTAAACGCTTTCAACGAGCTTGGTCTGACCTGCTTTGAGCCGGGCGGTGCATTCTATGTTTTCCCCTGCATCAAGTCAACAGATCTTACCAGCCAGCAGTTCTGTGAAGACCTCCTCTACAAGCACAAGGTTGCTGTTGTTCCGGGTGACGCATTCGGAAGCTGCGGCGAAGGCTACATAAGAGTTTCCTACGCTTATTCTCTCCAGCACCTTAAAACAGCTGTTGAGTGCATAAGAGAATTCCTTGAAGATCTGAAGAAAAATGGATAAGCTCACCGTAAAAGCAAACGCAAAGATAAATCTGACGCTCAATATCACGGGCAGACTTCCGAACGGCTATCACAGCTTAAAAAGCATTATGCAGAGCATCACGCTTCACGATATCGTCACCGTCGAACGAACAGAAAAGAATGATATCGAAGTAATATGCGGCTGCGGAATACCCTCGGGCGAGCAGAATATCGCCTATAAAGCCGCAGATGCCTTTTTCCGATCGGTCGGACTAAACGATAAGGGCGTCAGGATAACCATTGATAAGCATATCCCTTCCGAAGCCGGACTCGGCGGCGGAAGCGCTGACGCAGCTGCCGTTATATGCTGTCTTGGCAGGCTTTTCAGCTGCGATATGACTAAAAAAGACCTTTGTAAGATAGGCGCTTCGGTCGGGGCGGATGTTCCGTTCTGCATTTCGGGCGGAACAGCGCTCTGTGAGGGTATCGGCGAAGTGATAACTTCCCTTTCTCCTCTCTACTGCGGATGTGTTCTTATTGCAAAGGGAGAGCTTGGTGTTTCGACAAAAGAAGCTTATGCAAAAATTGACAGCGCCGAGATAAAGCATACGCCGTGGGACAAAAACGATTTTATCGGCAGCTTTGAAAGCTGGGCAAGGCTTTGTTCCAACGATTTTGAAGCTGTTTCGGGCAATCCCGAGGTCGATTTGATACTTTCGTATATGAAAAACAGCGGTGCGGCTCTTATGCAGATGAGCGGAAGCGGTTCGGCTGTATTCGGCTTGTTTTCGGACAAAGAAAACGCTGAAAGCTGCTGCAAGAAGCTTGTTTCTTCGGGATTTTTTGCCGAGATCTGCGGATTTTCTCAAAATGGAATCGAATATTTATAAAATGCAAATGCGTTTCCGCTGTCTTGACGGAAACGCATTTGTTATTTACTGCTTTTGAGAAAAGATTTTTTGATTACAAATAAGATAAAGATAAATAATTCATTTTTAATCGTCATAGTATGACAGCATTTCCTCAAAACTTTTTCTTGCTGTATTTTTATCTTCCCATAAAAGAGGATTATCTGCATAACATAATTTGATGAACGGCTCTTCATCTTGCAAATTTCCGGCTAAACTTTCCGAAAGAGAATACATCAGCTCTCCAAATGAATCTATGTTTAATGAATAATAAATCGGTTTTAGGAGTTTCATTAATTCTTTTCCAAATTTTGATACATTCATAGTGGGATAGTCTATATGCTCTTTAATTTAGCATATACTCGCCTTTATATCACCACTTATAATTTCAAGTTCAAAAAAATTACTGTCATTCGGATCAGAAATATATAATTCATTCAGTTTATTTTCGTATAGACTTTCTATATCAAAACCATTTTCCAACAAATAGGCATAAGCCAATAATTCTTCCGTAAACATCACACCCTTAAATCAAAAGTGTCCGAAAAAATACAATTACCTTTCAAGACGGAATATACTCGGTCTGACAGCTTTTTTTAATATAAGTTTAGAAATTCATTTTTTCAATTATGCAGTCATGGTGCAAATTTCTGCTTATCGAAAGATAGTAATGCAGTATCTCGTTTTCCATATAATCTTCACATCTCATTTTGTAGCGAATATTTTCTGTTTCAAGATAAATATAGAAATAGTTTATATGATACTCCTGCTCTTCTTCAATAACAGTATATATCCTTCTGACAGAATCATTCCCGATCACAAACTGTATGCCGTGAATAGGATCGCAATATACTGTATATTTGTTGCCGATACAGATCAAAGAAAATATGCTTTTGAACACTTCTCCAAGACGAACATCGCTTATCAGCTCTTCTTCGGAAACTCCTATCTCTGAGGCAGAGGATATCATCTTTTTATATAGTCTATTCCCGTCCAAAGCAAACAGCGGATTTGTTACTATACTTTTCAGGTCGGGTTCTTTGATGCAATAATCCGTATGACGCTTTTGATGACGAGTATGAGCCTTTTCACGGCTGTAATTTATCCTGTCGGGGTCTGTTTTAAGATAATGAGCATAACCCTGATCTACTTTATTGGGGTTTTTAAAAATATACACCGCCATAACAATACTTAACAGTATGGGAACAGCAAAAAATACCCCTAACTTTAAGTCATGATCGCCAATTGCATAGGCAAAAAGCATGATTCCACCCATAAACAGCGCAAATACAATAAATACTGTTCCTGTCAATATAGCCTTGACTCTGTTTTGATTTTTCATTTTTACCCTTAAAATTCTGTTACTTTATATACTTATTGAGGAAGCTATCCACCGTGCGGTAGTATTTTTCGGGATAAATAACATCACACTGCATATGGTCTGCTCCCTCGACAACGTATGTCTCCTTTTCGCTTGCGCAGCTCTTATAAAGAGTATCAAACATCTCAAACGGGATACATCTGTCCTTTGTCCCCTGGATAAAAAGTATCGGGATACTCGTCTTTTTGACAGCTTCGACAGCGCTTGCTTTTTTGAAATCAAGTCCGATGACAAGCTTTGCATAAAGCGACGCAAGGAACACGATCGGATTGGGGAAAATGTGCAGTGTTTCCCGTGCCTGACGCTTTAACATCGACCAAACGTCGGAGTAACCGCTGTCCTCAACGATAGCCTTGACATTCTGCGGAAGTCCGTCTGCGGATGCCATCATTACTTCCGCTGCGCCCATTGAGATGCCGTAAAGTGCGATCTGCGCCTGCGGATCGCGAGCAAGAATGAAGTTTATATAGCCTTTAAGGTCGGACTTTTCAAGACTTCCCATTCCAATATATTTGCCCTCTGTTCTGCCCGAGCCTCTGCCGTCTATCGCAAGGACGTTGTAGCCCATTTTGTTGAAGTTGTACGCCTGGAAACCGAGGTTATATGCGTTGCCCTTGTAGCCGTGGCACATTATTATGTACTTGCGTGAAAGCTTTTTCGTTGTGCATAACAAAGCGTGAACCTTAACGCCGTTTTTCGTCAGAAGGAAAACATCCTCCGAATGTTCTTTAAACCACTCTGTATATTCATTCGTGCGTTTTTTGAGTATCTCTCTGTATTCATCGGCTTCTTTCTTGGTATTCTGCGGAAGCTTATCCACAGTAAAGCCTTTGTCGCCTGCTTTGAGCGCATAATCGCAGAATATCTTCGCAGCAACGGCGCAAGCTGCGGCAACAGCTGTTACGGAAGCGATTATAACCTTTGTTGATTTTTTCATTTCTATCCAACCTTTCTGTAAAAAGAGGTTTTTCTAATTTTATCACAATTGTTTTTAAATGTCAATGAAATAGAACTTCTATAAGCAGACATTTTTTATAAAAGCAATTTATTGTAATTCTTCCAAAAAAATTTCAAAAAACACTTGACAAACAGCTTGTATAGTGATATAATAATTTATGCTGATTGAAGATGCGTTGCTAGCTCAGCTGGATAGAGTGACTGGCTACGAACCAGTAGGTCAGGGGTTCGAGTCCCTTGCAGCGCACCAAACAGACTAAACCTTGTGATTTTTCACAAGGTTTTTTATTTTTTATAAATTTACACAATTATATAAATAATTTATGCCCGAAGTCAGTTTGAATGAACCGATTTCGGGCTTGTTTTATAATTATTACAAATCATTCTATAGACAAATCCGACAGATATAATAAGTCCAATCGAGGGAGCTTGGCAATGAGTGGTGCAATTATAGCTGCCCAATTTATCTACAGGTTAATTTGGTGTTTATACTAATCCCCGATTATAAAGTGTACAAAAAATGGGGCAAAATCTCGCAGCTGTTGGAAACAGCTTTATATGGATTTTGCGCAGATTTTTTGTCTACACTTTAATGAGGGATTAGTATTAGTATAAATAGGAAGGTTTTGTATTGCTGAAAAAAATATCATATTATTGCCGCAAAATATACAGCATAGGAAGCAAGCATCAATATCCCGGCACTGCGCTTGAGCCGGTGTTTTCCGATTATACAGAATACTGTCAGCATGATTGCTGCAGCAATTGCAACTATCATATCAAATATGAAGTTCTGCGCAAACGGAACGGGGATTATCAATGCGGAAATACCGCAGATAAACAGAATATTGAAGATGTTGCTGCCGACAATGTTTCCTATTGCGATGTCGGCATTGCCCTTTCTCGCAGCACTCACGGAGGTAAACAGTTCGGGAAGCGAAGTGCCGAGTGCAACAACAGTAAGTCCGATAAAGCGTTCGTTCATACCGAGCATTTCTGCAATACTGCTTGCAGCGTCGACAGTTACATTGCTGCCGAGAATTATCATCGCAAGACCGATAATAACGAATAATACCGATTTGGTAAGAGATGTTTGCTTGGTGCTTTCTTCTTCGGGCTGATTATCTTTATCTCTTTTTGCCATAAGAAAAAGATATATGAGATATGCCGCAAAGAATATGAGCATGATGATCCCGTCCGCAAATCCGAGTGTGCCGTCAAGACCAAGTATCAGAAGCAACGCTGTAACAAATATCATAAACGGCATTTCGTATTTTACGGTGGAACTTGCAACAGCTATCGGAACGATGATCGATGACAATCCAAGTATTATCAGAATATTTAGAATGTTGCTGCCGACAATATTTCCTACGGTTATATCTGCGTTGTCGCTGAATGCCGCTGTTATGCTGACCGCCGCTTCGGGGGCACTTGTTCCCATAGCAACAATAGTTAGACCGATAACAAGCTGGGGTATACCGAAACGTGACGCAACCGAGGAAGAACCGTCAACAAACCAATCGGCTCCTTTTATAAGCAAAACAAATCCCAATGCAAGCAAGAAAATCTGTAAAAACAACTGAAGGATATCCATAACAATTACCTCCTTATGAAATTCCCTTACCTTTTCTGTTTACTACTTTTTTCCTAACGTTTAATTCATGATATTATCCTTTCCTGCAATAAAAAAAGACTTTTATTGCATAAAAATAATGCAATAAAAGTCTTGCTGTAAGTAAAAAGATACTTATGTGCGTCACGGATCGCTTTTGCATAACGTCCAAACGATCGTACTGACGATAACGCACTCGCTTTTCAAAACAAGCGATGCTACTCCCTCTTATTAATTTGATTATATCAATCATTCCTTGATTTGTCAATATAAAAATCAATTTTTCTTTTTTTATACTAAACACAAAACGCTTCCGACCTTAAAAACCGGAAGCGTTTGTTTAAAACATCATTATTTATGACATCAGACTTTTAGCTGAGCTCGTAAAGAAGATCCTGATAAAAATCATCGTAATCGGTCTTCTGATCCTTGATGAATGCGATCGCTGCTCTTGGGTGACGGTTGAGAACACC